>JAJZMY010000011.1 GCA_021848125.1 Microcaldota archaeon | reverse complement strand
TAATATTATTCCAAACGGGTTAAATACCCAATATTTCAATCCAAGGATAAATGGAAGCAAGACTAGAAAAGCATTAGGTGGAAGCAAGAATGACAAGCTAGTTATCTATGTCGGCAGGTTAAGCAGGGAAAAGAAACTGGAAACACTGATAAAAGCATCAAGGCTTTTAAGCAAGAACATTAAATTTATTATAATCGGGGACGGGCCAGCATTCGGCTACTATAAAAACCTGGCTTTAAAGAGCAATGTGCAGGACAGGTTCAAGTTTCTTGGATTCATTGATCACAAGGATCTGGGAAAATATTATTCTGCATCTGATTTATTCTGCATACCCTCAACATTTGAAACCCAGGGGCTTGTGGCACTGGAGGCAATGGCATGCAATAAACCAGTTGTTGCTGCAAATTACCTTGCCCTGAAAGAAATAATAAAACCCGGCCAAAATGGAGAAATATTCAAGCCATTGGATTCTGCCAGCTGCGCTGCAAAAATCAAAAAGGTTTTAAATAATATTGATTCATATAAATATAATAGTTCAACAGCCCAAAATTATTCAATTCAAAAAATGACAGACAAATTATTAGATGTATATAAAAATGTTATTGATAGTAATAAATATTAAAATTAAATATAAATAAAGCTTTTTAAAAAAAGCTTTGGCAAAAAAAAGAAATAAAGCTCTTTAGAAAAGAGCTTTTGCAGAAATAAAGCTTTTAGAAAAAAAGCTTTGGCAAACTGAAAAGTTTGCAGAATTCAGCAGCAAACCTGCTGAAGCTTTATCAAAGAATAAATAATTCTAAACAAATAATAATTCAAAAATAATTCCATTTAAGTAAAATAAAATAAAAAGGCGATTTATATAACTGAAATTAATCCCAAAGACGAGCAGGGCAATGAAACATTGGAAAATAATACTGGCGAGAAAGAAAACAATAAAAAATCCAAAACTGATGCCAACAATACAAGTACTGCAAATAATAAATCAGGCAATAGCACCAATACAAAAATACCTTCCAGCAGTAGTTCGCAGGAATTAAATAAAAACATCAATGCCAATGAGCAAAATATTTCAACTGCAACTAATATAGAGAATGATGAAGCATCCAAATTAAGGGAAATAATAAATAAGTTAAGAGATGAAAGAAATTCATTAATAAGGCAGATCAAGGCAAATAAATACAAATTATATTATAAAGAAACAGAAAAAACAGCAGTTACTAAATTAATAGATGAAAATAAAGATAATATTGATTATAAAAAAATAAGATATCTTAAAAAATTGAAAAACAGAATTGAATTCAAAATTTCTACTTCTTCTTCATCATTAAATGAGGAAAAGGAACTTATCAGGAAAATAAATCAGGTAAATGAAGAATTATCAAAGTCAATGAAATTCGTTAGAATGAAAAGAAAACTGGAATTAATAAATGGAGATATAGAGCAATATAAGGCAAATATCAGCGACTTAAATAATAAGATTTCAGCAATTGACCTGAAATTAGATGACTATTTCTCAAAATTAAGGGCAATAAACAGGAGGGGCAATAAATTTGAAAGATTTGGCGATAAAAAAGACAATAATAACAACAAGAATTATCATGATCAAAACAAGAAATATGAGCCAAGGCCTGCGGCTGATTTTAGTATAGAGGACATTGCTGTTATTAAAAAACCTAAAAAGCAATAAAAGGCAGTAAATAAAAACAAGAATAAATAAATAATAAATAACAAAATAACTATAATAAAATATAAATTAATCGATGTAAGAATGAAAATTAAATTTTTTGGCGCTGCCGGCGAAGTTGGCAGAAGCTGTATAATGATTTCAACAGACAAGACAAAAATTTTGCTTGATAGCGGAATAAAACTTGGAAAAAATGAAGAATATCCTGTTATTGATGATGAAGAAATTAAAAATATTGATGCGATATTTATTTCGCATGCGCATATTGACCATTGCGGGTTTCTGCCATTTCTTTATTCAAAGGGCTATAAAAACAGCATTTTTGCAACAAAGCCCACAATTGAAATAATAAATGTTCTGTTAAGCGATTATCTTAGACTGAATTCTGATCTTAATTTTGAAAAAAATATCCTGAATTCGCTCAATTCCAGATTTAAGATAATTGACTATAAAAAAGACTTCAAATTCAGGGATTTGACAATAAAATTTATTCCAGCAGGGCATATTCTAGGAAGCGCCTTGATAAGCATAAGCGATGGAAAAAATACAATAGTATACACAGGCGATATAAATTTATTAAAAACCAGGCTGCTTAATGGCGCTGATCTGAAAAACATTGCAGCTGATACATTAATAACAGAAACAACCTATGGCGGGGACAAGGATATATTCCCAGAAGAAAAGCAGGTTGCAAATCAATTGCTTAATACAATAAATGAGTCCGCAAAAACAAATTCAAAAATAATAATTCCCAGCTTTGCTGTCGGAAGAGCCCAGGAAATTTTATTTTTCCTTGATGATTATATAAATTCAGGAATGATGCAGAAAATTCCAATATATGTTGACGGAATGATTAACAAGGTGCTTAGGATTTACAGGCATAATGTGATATTCTGCAGAAAGGAACTGCAAAGCAGGATCCTGATGAGCGACTATGATCCTTTTAAAAGCAAAAATTTCAAGATTGTCGACAGAAAGAATATAAGAAATTATATAATAGCTAAAGATGAGCCGTGCATAATTGTTACAACAAGCGGCATGCTTACAGGAGGTCCTGTGATGTTTTATTTATCAAAATTAGCGCAAAATGAAAATAATAAATTAATACTTGTCGGATACCAGGCGCAGGGCACTCTTGGTCGGGATCTGCAGGACGGAATAAATAAAATAACAATAAACAATGCAGAAATTGATGTTAAATTAAAAGTCGAAACATTTCATATTTCGGCGCATGCAGATAGAAAGCAGCTAGAGCAGATACCATTAAAAATCAGGGGCCTTAAAAATATTTTTCTAGTCCACGGAGAAATAGGCAAGCTGCAACAGTTGGAAGCGCAGTTCTCAAAAAAATACAATGTCAAGATCGCCCAGTTAAACACAGAATATGAAGTTTAGCACTTTCTTTTCTTTACAGGATTAAGATAAGAAAGCCACTATCCTTGAGATAAAAGCTGTCTTTTCTCCTTATGCAAATTGCTCTCTATTCATTGAATTTTTTTATTTGAACGAAAGATTATTAATAATATCTGTTTAAAATATGTGTAAATATTTTAAAGTTTAAAAATGTATTTTATGAAGAAAATATCAAAAAAAGATTTAAAAGAACTTGAAAAATTCAAGAAATTAAATATTATTGAAAATATGATAAAAAGAACAGACCTTGAGAATACTTTATTGTCAAACAGCTCAAAAGACTCGGAATCAGTATCTGATTCCTTTATTGATTCAGTATTGAATAAAGAAAGCAATGATCCAAATATTGATAAAAAATTGAAAATAATAGAGGAGCTGACAAAAAAAATCAATGAAAACAATGAAAATTCTCTCAAAAGCAGAAAAACAAAAATAAAGCTTTTGAAAAAAGCTTTACTAGAAAGGTTGGCAGTAAAATCCAAAAGTAAAAATGCAGCGCCAAAAAAGAAAAAATCAGCACGCATAAAAATAAAGCTTTTGAAAAAAGCTTTAGCAAAAAAACAAAAATAAAGCTTTTGAAAAAAGCTTTAGCAAAAAAACAAAAATAAAGCTTTTGAAAAAAATTTGGCAGCAATTATATAAAAAACAAAAAATCAAAAAAGAAAGCGCATTAATAAAAAGAGAGAAATCTTCAAAACCAAAAAGGAAAATCAAAAAAGAGGAGATAAAGATCCAACTAAAAATAAATAGCAACTTTTATAAATTAAATTAATATAATAAAATAAATATTTTATAATTTAGTGGTTTCCATGAAGATTAAAGGAAAAAAAGTCCGATTCGAGTATATTAGAAGTGTAAATGATAAAGGGCAAACCAAGAAAATAGAAATTGATATAAGCTCTCTTAGAAAAGAGGATATAAAGCACTTAAAAGATTTCGAGAAACTTGGGGAGCATTATGGCAAACTAATGAGGCATTTATAATAAAAGCATAGAATTTAAAATTCACTTTTTATATCCTTTTTTATGGGCTCGTGGCTCAGTAGTGGAGCGCCTGCTTTGCAAAGAAACTTTTAGAAAAAGTTTCATCAAAACAGCAGGAGGCCGCGGGTGCGATTCCCGCCGAGTCCATGAA
>JAJZMY010000029.1 GCA_021848125.1 Microcaldota archaeon | reverse complement strand
AACATACACAATTAAATTATTTATTAATATAAAAACTATATAAAAAATAAATGACAACATGGCAGCTGAAAAATTGAAAATAAAGATAGGAAAAGAAAAAGTCAATAAATATATTAAAAATAACGTTAATGAAAAAAACATAACACCAACGCATATTGCAATAATTCCAGATGGAAATAGAAGATGGATCAAACAAAATAGATCCAGATTGCTAACAGGATATTCTTTAGGTATAAAAAAAGCAATAGACATCAGTATCGAAGCAAAAAAATATGGGGTCAAAGTATTAACAATATGGGCCCTTTCAACAGAAAATATTAAAAAAAGAAACCCAAATGAATTGAATTTGCTTTTTAAGTTATATACTATTACTGCAAAAGATAAAAAAATATTAGAAACATTAAAGCAAAACAAGGCAAATATTAAAATAATAGGAGACCTAAGTAATTTGCCGATAAGTTTAAGAAAAGCTCTATATTTATTGCAAAATAAAACAAAATCTTACAAAGAACTCACAATAAATTTATTAATAGGATATGGCGGAAGAGAAGATATTAATTATTTAATTAATAATATAAAAAATAAGATTCTGGAAGGATATAAAATAAAAATAAATAACATAAAGAATTACTTAAGAACAGCAATAATACCTGATGTTGATCTTATAATAAGAACATCAGGAGAAATGAGGTTGTCGGGATTTCTTCCATGGCAGTCTAATTATGCTGAATTATATTTTACTAAAAAATATTGGCCAGATTTTAATGAAAAGGATCTAAGAAAAGCAATCAAATCCTATTCCAAAAGACAAAGAAGGTTTGGAAAATAAAATAATAAAATAAAAATATAAATTTGTCCTCTAACATTATTAAATATTATGCCATTAAATTTTTGAATAAAAATAAAGAATACTATGAAACAAAAAGATGATATATCTAAATTTGTTACAATATTTTCAAAAAGTCTTCCAAATAAGCTGATTTTATTTTTAATAGTAATCTGTGCAAGCATTTTAATAGGTATTATTAGTCTCGCATTAATTTATAATAATTCAATAAGTCAAAATATCCTCTATATTTTAATATCTGGTTCTTTAGTTGGAATAATTGCAATCGCAATTCCTAGCTTATTAACAAGTTTAATTATTAAATTAATTAAAAGGAAAATGTATTTCAAACATATATTTTTTATCTCGCTTATTTCTATATTAATATACTCTGTTTTTTTTATTCTAGCAAGCTTGGTATATTTATTTACAAATAGCTATATTGCAACTATTGTTATAATTCTTGGCAATGTACTAATATTTACAGAATGGTTTTTTATAACAAAAATCGTTTTTGGATTAAAGAAAAAATCAGTTATTGTCTCAATAATACTGCCGACATTAAACATCTTGTTTTATATTCCTTCAAGCAACTTTTTGTTTAAATTATTGATGCCTTTCAGAACATTAATGTTTAAGTTTTATGCTGGAATTTTTGTATTTTTAATTATTAGCTATATAATTCTCTATTTGTTTGATAAGCCAATGAAAAAAACACTTGGTTTTAATACAATAGAAACATTTTCTCAGATCTTTCAAAATTGGCTGTTTGATATAAATATACCAAGTCTTTTTGACGGCAAGTTTGGAGAATATAAACAAATAGAAATAAATACATTATTAATAAAAAATTCAAAAAATGTTTTGAAATCTATTTTATTTATTCCTGAGATTCATTATGGCCCATTCAGAAATATCAGCGGAAGCAATTTTCCATACTTATTGGAAAAATATGCAAATACAAAATATAACACAACAACATTTATAATGCATTCTGCAGTTAATGAGGATTGCAATCCTGTTTATAGTTCGCAATTAAATAAAGTAAAAGAATGCTTGGATACTGCAGTTAAAAATAGCATATGCGGAAAAAATGCAAAAATGGCGTTTTATAGGTCTATTTTTAACAATGCAAAAATTGATGTTATTGATTTTAATAATGTCTCGCTGATCAGTTTTACAAGAGCGCCAAAGGTAACTGAAGATATTTCTTCTCAAGCACAAATATTATTTAAGCAGATTCTTAGTACAAAATTCAAAAATGCAGTATTAATAGATGCACATAATTCAAGATACGAAAATGCCCCCAATGATGAACTTAAAGGCATTAATTTAAATACAAGTTATTATAATGACTACGTAAATGCAATTAATGGATTGAAACAAAAACATGTAAGCAGCATAAAGATAGGCGTAGGTAAAATTAATATTTATGATGCTTTAAATAAACCAAAAGATTTAGGGCCTGGCAATTTAAATATTGCAATATTTTTATTTAATAAATTTAAATATGGTTTTATTCAATTCAATGCTAATAATATGTCCCCGCATTTAAGAAACCAGATATTAAATTACATATTTAAAAATTATGGGATACATGCAGAAGTATATACAACAGATACGCATTTTGTTAATTCACTAAATAGTTCTGCAAAGAATGTATTAGGCCAATTCACTAATTTTAAGTCCTTAGTTCCATTTATAGACAAGGCTATAAATATAGCATTGCAAGATATAGAACCAGTCAAAATATATTACAATAAAGAAAAAATCAGCAGATTTTTAGTATGGGGACCGAATATAAGAGAAAAATTGTTAGCAGTTATTAATTCAACATTAACTACAGCAAAAATTTTAATTCCACTCATTCTAATATTTGGTACAATTATTTCAATCTGGATTATTTCTTTTATGTAACTTTATAAAATTAAGTTTATTGATTTTATTTTTATGTTTTTGATTTTAAAGATCAAATACTATAAACTAAAAAATATTCTTTCTTTTTTATTGTCTAATTTAAAGAAACCCATTCTTTCAAAATTTACTATATTTCCTTCATCTAATTCATCAACATATTTTTCTACATACCCTTTTATATCTCTCATACTTGTCGGATTGATTTCATTATTTTTAAGAATTGGCTCTATTTTTTTTATTAGTGCATTTTCATAATTTCCTTCATTTACCCAATGTATTACCCGAACCTGATCTTTAGCCCCTTCTACTATTGCTGCTTTTATATTGTTATCTAATTTTGTAATTTTTATTTTAAAAAGATCTTTTAATAAAATAATGTCATTAATTTTTAAATTTTTTGCATCATCTCCAGTTATAAAAAAAATATTGCTTAATTTATAGGTTTTATATCCTAAATCTTTATTTGGATGCAGTTTTATTTTTATATTTTTAAGTTTTTCATCTATTTTTTCTATTTCAAGCTTTATTGGATTTTCTACAAAAAAAAGTCTTTTTGCATTTTTGTCAACAACTTTTCTATTTTCTGCAAGCAGCATATCTATATCTATTTCTCTTTCTGCTTTGCTTATTCCAAATTTTAATACAAAATTTCTAATTGCCTCTGGATTTATTCCACGTCTTCGCAATGCAGAAAGTGTTACAAGTCTCGGATCATCAAAGCCCTTGATAATTCCCTGCTTAATAAGCTCATTAATTTCTCTTTTTGATGTAATATTATCTTTTATTTCCAATCTTGCATATGGGTGTATTTGCGCCGCTTTCAAACCAAGGCTCTCTAACAATATTCTATAAAGTTCACTGCGTATTTCATACCATTTATCTCTAAAAACATCTGTTATTCCTTGCAACGAATCATTTATTGGTGTATTAAAATCATATGTCGGCCATACAACATATTTATTGCCTTGTTTATAATGTTTATGTTTTTTTATTCGTAATATAACCGGATCTCTTAATGCACTATTTTTAGAATTCATATCAAGTGCAAGTCTTATTACAACATCTTCTTCATTAAATTCATTTTTCAGCATCTTTTCAAATATATTTAAATTTTCTTCACTACTCTGATTTTTATGTTTGCATCCTATTTTATTCATTCTATTTGATTTTATTTCATCTGTACTGCATATGCATGCGTATGCTTTTCCTGATTTTATCAGCAATCTCGCAAATTCATATATTTTTTCTATATTGTCACTTGCATAATATTCTTTATCAAATTTTACACCAAGCCAATCAAGATTTTTTTTAATTTCTTCTACAAATTTTTCATCCTCTTTTGTTGGATTTGTATCATCAAAATAAAGAAAATCTTTGCCCTTATATATATGTGCAAACTCCTGTCCTAAAAATATATTCAAGGCGTGCCCAATATGTAGATAGCCATTAGGTTCTGGCGCATATCTTGTAATAAAATTACCTTCAACTGCGCCTTCTAAAATCATTCTGGGTTTTGATGTTTTTTCAGCTATTTCTTTTTCCTTTATTTCAAATTCGTCAAAATAGGGCTCAAATTCTTTTGTTAATGCATCTTTACTTAATGCATTTACTTCTGCAACAATATTATTTACTTTACTGAAAATATCTTTTATATTATTCCTAAGTTCAGGATAAATTGAAATAATTTTATTAACAACTATACTTGTTTTTGCATGGCCATAATCAATTGCATTTTTTATTGCAAATTTTCTTGCTGTATTTGTTATTTCATCATTATTCATTTATATTACCTTAATATTTATTTTGAAATTCTAAATTCTATAATATTATTTTTGTTATATCAAATTCAAATTCTATATTCATACTCAATATTTTTCTTAATTATTAATTCAGCAACCACAACAGATTCATCTAAATTGAAATTCTTAAGAACCTTTGGGTGAATTTCTCCAAAAATCCCAAATTTTTCATTATTTATATAAATTGCTGCGCATCTTCCTTCAATAAATGAATTATTTTTTTCTTCAGCAAGTTTATAATTATTATGATTAGATAACTTCATTAATGCACTAACATCAGCTTTAATTTCTGCAAAATTTGCTTTTGAATGCTCACTTGCAAAAGATAGGCATAAATCTTCATTTATTTTTTTTTCATTTAAATAAAATATGCTTCCAATTTCAAATATTTTGAGTGGCATTTTTTGATTTGATGAAACTTCTAAATTATTAAGGAGATTTGGAATTAAACTAGTTTTAATTATTGAAATTGCCTCTGTTTTCGAATAAATTATTTTTATTACATTGTTTTTATTATACTGCTGCAACATGTTTTCAAAATTTAATTTTTCATTTGTTAAAACAGGATTGATTACCTCTGAAAATCCAAGTCCAATCATAAATAATGAAAATTTTTCTGAGTATTCTTTTATTGGATCTGAGCTTCCTTCAAAATTTCCAATTATTGGTTTTGGTTCTATATTTTCATAGCCGTATGCAATTGCAATATCTTCAATAATATCCTGCTGGTCAAAAATGTCTGTTCTATAAGGCGGAATGTTTACTAAAATATTTTTCTGTTTTAATTTTGATGCATAGCCCATTCTCTGCAATAATTCTAATGCTGTTTTTTCATCAATCTTAATTCCAATATTTTTGTTGATATTATTTGTTTTAATTTTGATTTGTTTATGCACTAAGTTCGGGGCAATTCCTATTTTATTTTTATAATGGATTTTAACTGGAAATATTTTTGCATTCTGATCCAAAAAAGAGCATGAAATAATACTCAATGCTTGATTTATTGCATTTTCTGAAATACCTGTAACATCTATCAGTAAATTTTTAGTATTTTCAGTTATTTTGGATTGCTCTGAATTAATAATTGGAATTAATGACAGTATTTTTTCAGAATCTTTTAAAATTGGATAATAATTTTTACTGGTTTTATTTTCAATTATATTTTTATATTTTATTCCTTTGTCATGTTTGGATAGAATTTCATTAAAATTCATTTCCTGATTATAGTCCAGCGGAATAAATTTTTTATTTTTTGAAATAGTATAATACAAATCAGGTTTTATTTTATTAAAATCATATAGCCCAATAGCAAATTTTTTTCTTTTTCTTCCAAAAGTATCAGTAAATTTTTCAATAAAGTTTATTAAATATTGAAATTTATTTTCTTTTAAATTAACATTTTTTACTATAACTGCACCTATAAAAGGTCTTATTTTTTTAATTTTTTCATCAACATAAATATTAATAAATGGTTCATTTTCAATTTTATATTCAATACCTGTACTAGTCGTACTAATCCCAGTGAATGCCTTGATTGCCCTTAAAAACCCAGTAAAATCAAGCATATCTGGTCTATTGGGTGTAATATCTAATACTATTTCATTATCATCATACTTTTCAATTTCCATACCGATTTTCGGAATTAAATTTTCTAATGTTTTAATATCAAATCCATTAGACGTAAGATCTTTTAATAAAAAATTAATTGATGCCATAATAAAATCTTTATTTAATTTCTTTTATATTTCTTAACATTCCTATGTCATTTTTATATAATTCAGTAAGAGAACTGATTGGTAAAACATCAAAGATTAATCTTTCAATTCCAAGACCAAATGCAAGAACATTTTTTTTCTTCAAGTTCATTGCCTTGCAAATTTCCTTTCTTATTATTCCTGATCCTCCAAGTTCTATAATGCTGTTTGTTTTTTTATCTAAATAATTTAATTCCATTCCAGGCTCTACAAATGGAAAATAAGATGGTTTTATATTTATTTTTATTTTTGGATTCAATTTTTCATAAAATCTTTTAAGTTCAAAAATTAAATTAGAAAAGTTCAGATTTTCCCCAATAATTAATCCATCAACTTGATGAAATTCTGCTAGATGCTTAAAATCAATGCTTTCATTTCTAAATATTTTTCCTATTGTGAATAATTTTATTGGTTTATCTGTTGACGATATGCTGTGTAGATAATGGGCAGATACGTTTGTAGAATGGGTTCTAAGAATTGCTTGTTTTGCAATTGCTTCATACCATTTTTCTCTCCAGTTCTTTTGATGTATATTTCTAATTTTATTTATTAATTTTTTATCGCTTATATCCAATTCTTTTGGATTTGATAAAAAGAAAGTATCCTGTACATCTCTTGTCGGATGATCCTGCGGTGAGAATAATGCATCAAATACCCAAAAACTAGAATCAATAATTGGTCCTGAAACTTCTTTAAATCCAAGCTCAATCCATATTTTCCTTATTTTGTTTATAAATAAGTTAAGAGGGTGTCTTCTTGCCGGATAAACAGGCTCGACATCAGCATTAATGTCATAATTTTTGAATTTAATATTTTCATTATTGTATTTTTTTATAAATTCTTTTGTTAAAACATTTACTTCATTTTCATTACCTAAAGCTATATTATTTATTTTATTAATTGATACCCTTGTTATAATTGATTTATCTTTTACTTCAATAAGATTTCTATTTTTTAAAATTTCAATAATGTTTTTGTTTGTTTCAAAAAAATCAGTGTCCTGTTCATTTTTTTTATTAAGTATGTTTAATATTGTCCTCTGCTCATAATTGTTATTGATTGCATCTAATCCTTTTTTTGTTATGCTTGCAAGTCCCTGGGTGATTATTATCCATAAATTTTTTTTTGCCCAAATAATTCCAATTTTATCTAATTTATTAACATTAATTTTATCCTGGTTTTTATTAATGTCCTTAATTAATTTTTCTTCAGGAAATTCATTTAGATATTCCCTTGCCTCTTCTTTTAATTTTATGACAAAAATTTTTTGTCTATCAATTGATATTAACCCTTGTTGTTCAAGCATCTGGAGCGCCCATATTATGGCATCTCTGTTTAATTTTGTATCTTCAATTAATTCTTCAACTTTTGCCTCTTTTTTAGTTTTAAGAACTTCAAGCACCATCTTTTCATATTCATGCAAATTAATCACAGTCTTGCTTTAAAATAAGTATAAAAAATAAATAAAATAATAATGGCAATAATTATAATATAAGTTACAAATCCCAGATAATTGAATATTTTTAAAAAGAATGAATAGACCTCAGTCTGGATATTTTCAGTTATTATAAAGCTAAAGCTGAACTGGGATAATGGCTCTGCATATTCCCAGGATAATGTTGTTACATTTCTATATTTAGTGCTTAATCCATTCGCAGGAATGTCTGGAATTGGATAAATAGAAATATTATTTGCGCCATTTGGCAATTTTATTGTAAATGTTGTATTTTGCGGCAGTATCTCACCGCTTACCACATGCTCAAAATTAAATACATTATTATTAAAAATATATTTAAAACTTCTTGGTGCTATTTGTTTAACTGAAGTAACATTTAAAACTTCATAATTCATATACAGATATGCAATATATTTATTATTTTCCAATATTGGTGGACCTGGAATAAAACTAAAATTATACACTCCTGAATGTGGATTAATTATATGCTGTGTGAGTAATGGACCTATTAATAACTGCCAGTTTTCTAGTTTTAAATTTAAAGCACCTCTATCTGCCCTATATTCATTTAATGATTCATTGCTTATTGTAACATTAATAACTTCGTTTACAAATGCGCTTGTATTTTTATTTAATGTAAGTGTTGTGTTCAAATGGTTTATAGTAAAAGAAGCATAATTAAATTGAATAAAACTGAAAAACAAGCCAAGTAATAAAATCAATAAAATAAAATTTTTCATAATTTCACATTTTAAATAAATTTAAACTTATATTTATGTTGGGGCTATATAAACACATGAAACACTTGCATCTGAAGGGCATACTGCCATATTTGAAACATTAACAAGATACTGGCCAGGGAGAATGTCTTTTGTTAAATTACCAGAAACATTTACTAGAGAATATGAAATAATAGAGCTGTTGCCTCCTGATGTTGAAACAGTTATTGCAATTAAATGAGAGGGTATACTATTTGAACCAATTGATATATTTCTTACATTCTGAGGAATTTGTATTAAAACTAATTGTCTAGCTCCAGGGCCTTCAACACCAATTTGTGCAGAAACTGTTGCTAAATTGTCAGTTACTTGCTGAGCAGCAGATGTTGATAGTATTGAACTTGATGAAGCCATTTCAATAAAACCAATAATGACAATTGGTATTAATATTAATAAGCCAAATCCCACTGTAATTAATAATTCAAGGCTTGACTGCAATTTCAAATTTTTATTTTTATTACCTCTATTCATTATTATCAATTTTTCTCATTGTTAATAATTGTTCTTTATCTTTTTTTAATTCTTTATCTATAAGTGTCAGCAATTTTTTTAAGGCCTTATCAAGTAGGAATTCTTCAACATGCAACGAAATAATTCCAATTTTTTCCAAATTTACTCTGCCATATAATTGGTAGAACCTATTGTTTCTTTTAATATTAAGCGTAAAATAAACTATTTTATAATCGCTCATTTTTTCAATTTTATCTATCTCCTCTTCTATCTCATGTATTATTTCATCTTTGTACTCCTTGATTTCATCATCAACCCCTGACAGTAATATTCTATTTTCGCTAATATTATTGTTAATTATTATATTTTTTAAAATATCAGATATTGTTATAATCCCAATATATCTAGAATCCTTAATAACAAGCAGTGATGAAATATCTTCTTCAATCATTTTTCTTGCAGCATTCAAAAGGCTATCATTATAATCAATTGTTTTGATGTTTTTTTCAATTATGCTTTCAATATCTATATTTTTCGGGGAATACTTAATATCCTTCATCTCTGGCAGTCTATCATTTAATGTATATTTATAAGTAATATCTTTTAAACTTAAAATTCCAATTGGTTTATTGTCTTTAAGGACTATTAATTTACCTATTTTATGATCAAACATTATTTTTTTTGCCACTGAAATATCTGTATCTGTATTTATGGCAATAATTGGTATTGTCATTATCTTTCCAACTTCAGTTTCATTAATAAGTTTTGATGAGATAAGAATTTTTAACATTGTTTGTCTAGTTAATATTCCCTCTATTTTATTTTTGTTATGATAAGGTAAAATATTTATTTTTACATTTATAAAATAATTAATCACATCAAATAGTGGTGTATGTTTGTCAATAACAGGCGCTTTTATTACAAAATTTTCAACTGATTCATTTTTAGATAATTTCAATTCCGAAAATCTGTATATTGCTTTTGAATCAATTATCCCGAAATATTCATTATTTTTATTTATTATTACTCCTTCATATTTTTTTCCAGCAATAATTGGAAGTATTTTAGTTATTTGTTCTTTATAATCTAAAACAAGTGTTTTTGATATGAGACTTTCTGGAACATAATTTATGTTGAGTTTTACCATTTAATCATCTAATTTTTTTATTATTATTTATTTATTTTTATTATTTATCTATTAAATAACTTAATTATTTATCTATTAAATAACTTAATTATTTATCTATTAAATAACTTATTTTAAATCTCTTTTTATAATATATTTAATAATATAATACTTAAAATTAATATTTTTAATGATAAAACTGAAAAACAAGCCAGGATGGCAGATTGGCTATGTAGCCGCCTGCAGAGCGGCTAAGAGGGGTTCGATATATTATAATAATTATAATACGAAAATCCCCTTCCTGGCTCATGTGATTTTATGTCATCAATGATCTTTCAAAGGAATAAACAAAATTTTAAATGTGAAATTTGTGGCAGTCTTGTTGAAAGTAACGGATATACAGATCACTGCCCAAATTGTTTAGCAAGCAAGCATGTTGATATAAATCCAGGAGATAGAAAATCAGAGTGCCTTGGTTTAATGCATCCAATTTCAACATTTTATAACAAATCATCATTTATTATAATTTATAAATGCGCAAAATGCAAAAAAATAAAACAAGTTGTACAAGCCCCTAACGACAACGCAGATATTCTCTATAAATTAATTTCAAAGCATTGATTTTGCGCATTAGATTATTTACTCTATATTTTTTTTGAATTCCTCAATGCTTTTAAATAAACATTTAGGGTTTATTTTTTCTAATGTTTTGTAGGAATCGAATCCATCGCAAATTGCACAAACATCAATTTTTGCATTTTTTCCGCTTATCATATCATCTATTGAATCACCGATAAGCAAGGCATCTGATCTTTTTATTTTTAATATTTTACAGATTATTTTTAATCCCACTGAATC
Organism: Microcaldota archaeon; assembly: GCA_021848125.1. GTDB lineage: Archaea > Micrarchaeota > Micrarchaeia > Micrarchaeales > Micrarchaeaceae > JAJZMY01. The sequence continues at coordinate 14,801 of JAJZMY010000029.1, read as the reverse complement.
TGGTTTTAATGCCTTTAATTTTCTAGCGCTTATTATTAAATTAAAATATTTATTCATATTTAAGTATTCTATTTCTTTTTTTATCCTGTAAGATCCGCCATTAGTAAACAATACAATTTTTTTGTTTTTTTGCCTCAGTATTTTTAAAATCTGTTTTGAATCATTATGAAGTTTTGGTTTGCTGAATATTAAAAATAAATCTGTAGCATATGATAATAAATTATTTTTTATTTCCTGTTCTTTGATAAATTTCATATAATCAGAATCTCTTAAATTTATTTTTAATAAGTTATTCTCTTTCTTTTTCTTCCAAAATAATTTAATGAATCTTTTTAATTTTTCATTTAATTTTAAAATTAGCCTCATTGAATTTAATGTTCCATCCCAATCAAAGATAAATACATTATATTTTAACAAGTCTTTTTTATCCATTAAATCATTCTTTTTATTATTGTATTTATTAAATTTTATAATAAATAAAGCAAACAATTAAATAAAATTATTTTAAATAAACCGATTAAAATATTAATAAATATAATTTATATTTATAATAATTTATTTAATTTATAGATTACATATAAACTAAAAGTAATAATTAGTATTATGATTAAATGAACAAAAAGCAAATGATATTCATTATAGGAAGCATATTTATCGGATTAATATTTGTGAGTTCTTATTTCGAATTGGGAAATAATAACTCGTCAACTACTCCAGGCAGTCTTTTAAACAATTCATCAAATAAAAATTGCACTGGAACATTTGCAATAAATGAAACAAATGCAATTATTGTTAATTATAGTAGTAATTTTATTTTAGCTATTAATAAAAGTTTTAATGCAAATGAAGGCAATGCAATTAAAACCAGTGCATTAAATATTGCAAATATTTCAAATGTATTAAATAATACTCTTAGTACTGTAAATTCAACAAATAATATCAGTTTTACTATAATCAACAACAATACTTATGATGTCTTATTATCAAATATGTCTGCCTATAATTTTCAGCAAATCATTTATCAAAAACTTCAATCATATAATTATAATAATTCCAAATCCAATGTGTCAAATTTAGTGAATTTAAAAGGTGCAACATTTATTAAATTGCCACATGTATTAAGTTTTAAACCTTATTCATCAGTAATTTCACAAAGGGCAATTATTAAAAATCAAACATATTCAATCAATATATATCCTTTAAGAAAGATTAATTCCACCATACCAGTTGAAATTCAGGCATTAATGAATAAAAATGGTATTTGTCAAAACAGCATAAGAATAAATTCTAATTGATAAAAAATATTATAAAATACAAAATTTGAAAAAAATAAAGCAAAATTCATTCACTTATTTTACTTAATTTTTGCTGTTTAAACATTTCAATAATTTCTTCTGTTGTTGTTGCATCTTCTGCATTTTTGTCATTTCTTATTATCTTTTCTTCCGAAGAAACTAATCTTGGAAATCTTAATGCATAACCTATATTATCTTTTTTTCCACAGGTGTGTGTTGGGGATTTGGTTATTTCATCAGCTCTTACAGTAATTACATATTTTGGTTCAACCCAGAAATCAGGTACTATGACTGAATCAACCCGTACTGGCTTGTTTTTCAGTTTTATTCTATCTAATAAGCTTTGAAATTTAATCATTTCTTTTTCATTAAATCCTGTCCCTATTTTAGATATTGTTTCAAACATATCATTTTTTTTATTATAAACTGCGCATAACAAACCGCCAAATTTAAATTCTGCCCTGCTCCCTTTTCCCAGAAAATAACCAATAATAACAAGATCAAGTGAATCTGATAATTCGCCTTTATAACTTCTTTTCATTTTAATCCATGTAAATTTTCTTGCGCCTGCAGTATAATTGGATTTCAAGTTTTTTGCAACAATTCCTTCTAATCCATTTTCAATAGATTCTTCAAAAAATGTTTCCAATTCATTTTCTGATCCAGTAATAATCCTTTTTGACGGAGAAATTAATTTAGAATTTTTCAAAATTTTTTCCAGAATTTCCCGTCTTTTTTCATATTCAACATTTAAATAAGTCACTCCATTTAAATACATCAGATCAAAAGCAAAAAGATGCAATGGAACTTCTTTAATTTTATCAATAATATTATAAACTCTCTTTCTCTGTATTGTTTCCTGAAATGGCAAGAATTCCTGCGTTACTTCATTAAATGCAATTGCCTCTCCTTCAAATATTATTTCATTTTCATTTATTGAGTTGATAACTTCTTTTACAATGTCTGGAAACATGTGTGTTGTTTCATCAAGATTTCTTGAAAAAATTTTAACTATATTGTTTTTTTTGTGGATCTGGCATCTGAATCCATCATATTTTTGTTCAACAGCGCATTTACCTTTCATTCTCTCAATGATCTGATGGAATGTTACTTCTCTTTCAGCCAAAGCAGGCCTTATTGGTTTAAATAAAGTAACTTGCATATTTTTAATTGCATTAATACCTTTTTTATATAGTATTTCACCAACATAGCCCAGGTCACTGCAAATATTATATGCATGTTCCAACTCTAGCTTGAATTGTCTATTACCTGTTGATACAACTGATAATGCCTCTAATATTGTGTAATCCCCAAATCCAAGTCTTAGCTGTCCAAGTGCATACCTAATAATGTATTTTACTTCTCTTGGGGTTGATGATGAAATCAAATTTGAAAATAATTTTATTTTTATATCTTTGCTTCCCTTCCCTGATGTTGATGATATTTTTATCATTATTTTATAAATATCCAAAATTGAATATTCATTTTTATTTATTGTTTGTAATTTTGATCTTTCTTCAAGTATTTGCTTAGCGGCCAGCCCAAGATCTCCTGTTTTTCTATATATTTGCTCTATTTGCTGTTTTGGAATATTTATTGAATTTGCAATCGCATCCTCTATTATCTTATCAGCAATGCCCAATTTCAAATTCATAAAAGGTGGCGCCAAAACTCCTTGTGAAATATATATTGTTTTTGCTATTTCATCTGGAGAAATTTTTTTAAGGAGTTCTGTTAAAATATCTATCATTGTTAATCTAGAACTGACTTTTTCAAGTTTATCAAAATACTCTGTCAGCTCTTCAAATTTCATAAAAATCCTTTACAATAAACTTTTTAAAAGCTTAATTTTAAGAAAAAATAAAAACACAAATAATAAATCTAAATCAATGACAGGTTGCATTTGATTTTATTATCCATGAACAATTATTATTAACAGAGCATTTATTGTTTCCAAAATCTAGGTTGCTGCTGCTATTTTGGGATTTAAATAAGCATGTTATTCCATCTTTTCCAAAAAAAGTATTGTTGAATATTAAGTCAGATGTTGAATTTGATAATTTCAATCCAGTTAAACTTTGATTGCTTGATGTATTATTTGAAATTTTTATATTGACTGAATTGCTGACAATGTAAGAATATATTGAATTGTCAGTATTGTTTTCAATAAAACTGTTCAGATCCTTTGTAAATAATATTCCAGTAATATATCCTATAATTTTATTATCAGTGACTTTAGCGCCATCTGATTTTGAAATATTGATTGCAGTGCTGTTTATTGAAAAATTGTTGTAAAATAAGGTGTTTATTATTTTAACGCTGGAATTGTTTGCAATTATTGGATTATTAAATCCTTTTAAATAACAGTTTTCAATTTCAATATTTTTTGCATTTTTAAGGGTTGCAAAATTTCCAGCCTTTGTTGCAATTATTGTATGCCCTCTGCAATTAATTGTAGAATCATTTGAATTAGATATCTGATAACATGTGCTTCCATAAGGGTAAATGAAATCACTTGACAATGAAATTAATGCTGATGAGGATATGAAAGGGCAGTTAAGATTTGGATTAAGCTTGGATAATGCAACAAGCCAATCACAATTAACCTTTATATTCCCATAATTTATTCCATTAAGTTCAGCATTTATATTGCTATTATTATTGCTGCATAAATAATCTGCCTGGCTGTTTGAATCCATTAAATTATTTTTAATAAGATTATTATTTGATTCTGATTTCAAGTAAAGTCCGATATTATTATTAAGGCCTGTATTGTTTTCAATAATATTATTTGTTGAATTTTTAATAAGCAAACCAATGTCTGACGATAATCCATATGACACATTATTATTAATTACATTTGAATTTATTGTATTGTTTAATATAATGCTGGTATTTGCTGTTCCACTTACTTTATTATTAATAAGTTTTGAACTATTTATTTTATTAAATAAAATGCCTGACAATGTGCTTTTAATATTTGAATTCGTTATATTTATTTTTGAAGAATTATATGCATTTATACCATTATCAAATCCATATATGTTGCAGGAATTTATTGTAATATTTGTTTTATTTTCAATGAATACTGCTGCACCAAGCAGACCTGATGCGCCTGTTATTGAGTATTTTGAACAGCTTAATTTTACATTATTTGCATTTATATTCAAACAATTTGGTGTAGATGCAATAATATTGTTTATTAATGAATAATTACCTGAACGGGAAATTACTTCACATGAAGTGACTGGAAAATATGCAAGAGATACTGATAAATGAAGTTTGCATGGCGCCCAGTCAGCATCAGTTACCCCGCATGAAATATTATTCTGCATTAGATTTGCAGATGTTATATTGGCTTTATTGTTTGTTGTTGCATATACATCTATTTTTGAGTTGTTCATGACTGTGGCATTAGTGAAAATGTTTCCAATAGATCCATTATCATAAAGCCCGTAAACATTGTTCAGTAAGTCAAATTTATTAAAAGAATCAGCGCGCGAATTCAGTAAATAAAGTCCATATGTATTATTGCTCATGTTAAAATATGACATAAACACACTGCTTGAATTATTGATTAAAAATGCCTTGTCTGTATTGTTTATTTTTATGTTTGTTAAATTTCCAGATATTATATTTGTGAATTTTATTCCAGTATATGAATTTTGTATTTTACAATTTTCTAAAGAAATATTGATTTTATTACTTGCATAAATTCCAATCGGCGCATTTGAAATGAAGTGGTTATTGCAGTTGATTGTCACATTGTTTGAATTTATATTAATGCATTTTGCTTTGGATGAATTTACAAGAGGATTAGAAGTATTTATAAAATTACTCATATTCACATTTTCATTCAGCGAATAAACGCCTGCTTTATTAATGCTTCCACATTCATTTATCTGTTTTTTAACATTTAATTTATTGCTTAAATTTATAAATGACAAGTTTGATGGAGTATTAAATCCATGGCAACTAACAAACCCGCATGCAGTATTATTATAGCAAATGTTTGATACTGCCTTGCTGCTAATTGGAAAACTATTATTCAAACCGCAGTAAAATGCCTCTGGCGTTCCATTGATATAATTATTTATAAACAGATTCTTTGATGAGGACACATTAATGCCTAAGAATGCATTATAAAGAATTGAATTATTTTTTAATAAAACATTGCTTGAATTTTCGGTTAAATACACAGATCCTAAATGTGTTTCAGCCTTTAAGAAATAATTATCTGATACATTGACATTGCTGGAATTTATCAAAGCAAGATTTGCCATAAAATTATTTGAAACATTATTATTTAATATTGAAATGTTTCTGGAATTATTAGAATAGATCCCATATGAGAAACTTTTTATTGCACATTTTGATATTGTTATATTTTTTCTATTGCTTATATTAATACCGTATGTAAAAGGGGGCGTATTAATAAAAGGTCCTAATCCAGTAATATTTAAATTATTGCATGAGAGAGATACATTATTTGCATTTATATTAATACAGGATTCATTTTTATTATTTGGTTTGAAAGAAGCGTTCAAAGAATATGACCCAGATGCGTTTATGTCCCTGCAACTATTTATCTGATAAAATTGCACTGGTCTTATTGTTGTGGTAGTAGTTGTGCTTGTTTTAGGAATAGTTGTTGAAACTACTGTTGTGGTTGCTGTTTTATGACTTATATTTCCAGCAAATAAATATGCTATTATTCCAATTAAAATAATTGCTATTATTCCAATCATTAATTTAAGAGGCATTGTTTTTTTAATTGCAATTTTTTCAAATTCAGCAGGTTTTGTATTTTTATTGTTCTGATCTGCTGTGTTTTCTTGTTGATTTTGGCTCTGATTCTGCTTTTGTCCTGCATTTTGATTTTGATCCTGCTGCTGCTCATTTAATTGATTTTGATCAGGCGTATTTGTTGCAACTGAATTATTGTTCTGATCTGCTGTGTTTTCTTGTTGATTTTGGCTCTGATTCTGCTTTTGTCCTGCATTTTGATTTTGATCAGGCGTATTTGTTGCAACTGAATTATTGTTCTGATCTGCTGTGTTTTCTTGCTGATTGCCATCTGAATTATTATCAGGATTTGCAACTGAATTATTATTTTGATCAGTATCGTCCATTAAAAAAACCAATTATATATTGTAATAAAACTTTAAATAGTTTATGAATTTTTTAAATAATCTTTTACAGCAATTTTTAAGCTTGGCGGGGACGGGACTCGAACACGCGACCTCTAGATATCTTAGCAGTCATCGCAATTTGCTCTTCACTCACAATGCTTTGCATATGAGTCTAGCGCTCTACCACCTGAGCTACCCCGCCATATTCCATATTTTGTAATTTATTGAAAAATAAAGCTTTTCAAAAAAGCTTTATCAAAAAAAACTTTAGTAAAAAATAAATAAAACAATTAAAAAATTAAGTGGCAATGTTTAAATTTTTTTGAATTGTTTTAACATATGTTTCATTGCATATACTTGGAGTATTATTACTAATTGCGCAAATTTCAGCAGTGAAAATGTTTGCCACTCCAATTATTGCCTGGCCTTGCACTGACCTTGGATTTCTTAATTCAGAAAGAATAACACTCCAATTCTGGTTATGAACCAGGTCTGGATTGTCCATTGCTCCAACCAAAACGCTCAAGTTTCCAAAATCAATAAAAGGCACTCCACCGCGAGCATAGGAAGGCACTAAAGAATTATTAAGATCTAATTTTTCATATATTGTGATTTCTTGTTTAGTTGGAGTCTGCAGTGATTTGTATGTATTTGTCTGTTCTTCAACACTGACAAAATTTACTAATTTGCTGGAATATGTTGAGTTATAGAATGTAAATGTCGGCGTATTTGGATAAACATCTGTTGAATTAGATGTCATATAATGCAAATTAGTGAAATTTCCGAATCTCATCAAGGCAATTATTAATGACCATCTGGTTATCCCGCAAAAAGGGCATGCCTCTGAACCAATATAAATAATATTGGGTTTATTAGAGCCATTAATAACAAGCTTTGGTATTGATTTTTCATTTATTGGAAAAGCACTTGTATTCCCAAATCCAAGCTGGCTTGCCATTGTTTCATTGTTAGAAATATTGTATAACTGGGATGCAAAACTTTTTGACACTGGATTATTGTCATATAAAACCAGATTGCTGTGCGAATTAAATTTAATAAATAATACAAGCGCTATGCCTATAATTATTAATGTAAAAATAATTATATAACTAAATTTTTTATTTATTTTCATAGAATCAACCTATTTATTTTATTTGCTTTGGAATTTTTATTCCAATTTGGTTTAAATATGTTCCTTTATAAGTATTAGAAACTTTATTGTTTGTTTTTATAAATATCACATGAGCAAATCTGTACTTTGGCCTTAATAAAATTTTAAAAGGAGCATTATTTATAACCTCTAATGTTATTGTTCCTTTAAACCCTGCATCAATTATTGTGGGCGGCAGTGAAAAACCATGTCTTGCCCATGTGCTTCTCAATTCAACAAGACCAACAAGATCTTCTGGCAGTTCAAGATATTCTAAGGTCGACAATAATACCTGCTGGTTTGGGTTAATAATGAATGATTTTTTATGTTTTTCAACCTTATAACTTTGTTCAACATGCTCTTTTTTTTCAGGATCCAGAACAAAATGGTCTTTAAAATCATTATGGTATGCAATTTCATCTGAAAGCCTCAAGTCCAAGCCATTTTCTCTTACAATTTCTTTTAAAAATGGTTTTACTACCAACCTGTTTGTTTTAATGGCATTGTTTAAATCAAAATCAGAAAGTATCATTCTACCAATTAATTTTTTATTTTATTAATAATACTAAATAATAATTATTTATTTTATTAATTTATTAATAACTTATTAAAAACTAATTAAAAATTAAATATGTTTTTTAAAGCCTCATAAAAATATCAATTCTGTAAACGCATTATTTAATATTTTCTCCATTTTTGTATATAATCTTTACTAATTTATTATATTATCATTATATAAATTTTTTAAAAATTTATATTTTTTAATATACTCCTGCAAAATATATGAATAAATTATTTATTGGCGCAAATAAAAAACAAAAGCCATAAATATGAGAATAAATAAAGTAATCATATAAAAAAATCAAATTGATGAGAATAATGATGAAATGCATTAATGAATATATATACAAAGATAAAAAAGAAGCATATGAAAAATCAAATAAAACTGTTGAATTTTTAAGTGATAGCAAAATCCCTACAAATATTAATTTTTTTTTAAAAAAATTCTCTGATTCTTCAATCTCTGCAAGGATAATATGTAATGACGATAAGAGCTATTCAATACTTTTGAATGACGGCTTAATTACAGAGCAACAACTCACTAATGATCAATTAATAGGCATTATTGCACATGAAGAGACACATGCTATTCAAAACGAAAAGAATCTTTTAAACAATTTTTTACTTTGCACAAACCTTGAAAAAATAAATGATGGAATTATAGAATCAGCAGCTTATTTTAATGGCATGGTTGCAAGAATATGCAATAATAATCAATTTGCATATAAAGTAAATATGAATTTTAAAAGAAACAAAGCAGAATTAATTTATTCATTATCTAAGCAATTATTAGAAAATGGAAAGAATTTTGTTATAGAAATGCCAAAAGTATTTATAGATTCCATCAACTTAAAAAACCTTGAAAACACAGCAAAAGAAAAAATAAACAAAGATATAACTATTAAAGATATTGGGATTTCAGTTGCATTAATCTCTTTTATTAAAGAGGATTACAATTTTAAAAAAACAGCAAAATTTTTGCTGCGACAAGCCAATGAAGTATATGAAGATTTAAATAAATTAAATCAGTCTCCTGATATTTTTAAAATTAGAAACACATTTATAAATCTTGAAGAAATAAATAATTCTATATTTAAAAAAAGCAAGCAAAATTCTGAATTTGAAGTATATAAAGAATTTAAAAATGATTTTATAATAAAATATGTTAATTTGATTAATATAAAAAATAATATTTAAATATTATATTTAAATAAAACCAAGCTAAAAAATTCCTGTAATGTTTATAAAATATGAAAAGTGGTATTATGGATAAGAGTATTAAAAAATATGGTGAACAAGAATTAAGAAATCAAATAAATTTATTTGTTAACAGCTCAATTAAGAAATTAAGATATAAAGAAACTATACTAGATCAAGTTAAAATTAAAGATGCAGTAAATAATTTTAAAACACAGCATATAAAAAGTATAGATGATATTGCATTTGAAATATTATGTAATATAGAATACTGTAGACTTGACAAAACAGCAAATCCTATTAAAAAAGCAGAATATTACCTAAAAACTGCTTTTATAAATGAATTGCTTTATTTTAATAAAAAACATATAAAAATCGCAGCAACCAATGCGTGTGAATTGATAATAGATAGACTTAAAGAAGAAAGGAATATAAATGCTAGAAATAATTTATCCTTGTTCGCAAAATCAATAATCAAAAAATTCGGACTGCCAAAATATTTAATAGAAACACTTAAAGACGAAGAAACCTATAGTGTTAAAAACTTGATTAGGCACGAGGGATCTTCCTGTTCAATGCCATAATTTTAATAAACTTAAAAATAAAATATCCATGATAAAATAAGATAATTATGAAAAGCAAAACACAGACAAATAAACCATCAAAAAACAAGCAAAAAACCAGTAGCAATGATAAAAAAGTCAAGGAAAGAAAAAATGCTGGAAAATATAAATCATTATTAAAGACAGAAAATAGTAAAGATTTTAATGAAATATGCGCAAGAGTAGATTATTATATTAGCAATGGCAACATTTATTTTGCAAAAAAATTTGCAGAGAATAATAATATTTCAGAAGACCATCAGAAACAAATTGCATATAATAATCATAAAAAAATAATAGATGAAATAAAAAAAGACAAAGATGTTCCAAATGCTTTTATGGCTTTAGAGATCTTAAAATTATTTAACTGCAATAAAGAGGCAATTACTGATACTGCCAATATAGTATGTAAATATTATATAGACAATAAATTAGACAAATTCGCAGATCGTGCTTATGCGTATTTATTTGTGGCAAGATTAGCAAGAGATTATGAATTAAATGAGGATCAGTTTATTCCTTTTGCAAAAAATGCTTATAGAGAAGCCATGAAGTTTAGAAGTAATGTTATTTTAAACGGCTGGTGGCCAAAATTCGCAGAGAAAGTAGCAGTAGAATTTAATTTAGGCAAAGATTATATCAAAAGAGCAGAGAAAAAATTCATAGAGGAAATCGGGAAGAATAAAAAATAAAGGCAGAAATAAATCAACAAGAAAATGAAAAAAACCTTGAAAACTGATTAATGTCGCAAAAATAAAAAATAGGCAGTAATAATAAAATTTTGGCAAACGCTAAAAAAATCAGGAATTCAGTAGCCTATTTGATTGAAGGTATCAAAGAAATGAATAAGTTGCAAATTCTATTTATTAATAAAATTTAAATATTTAAAAAATATAAATCATATAGGTATTTTATGGTTCAAAAAGATATCAATGCAAAGCAGAAGCCAGTGTCATATCAGGAATTGTGCAATGAATTAAAACAGTCATTGAAAAGTGTTGAAGGTATTAATAGAGTAATTGAAAAAATAGGTCAGTCAATGGAAAATATAGATGAATCCATTGATGACATCAAAAGACTTAACATTGGTTATAATTTACGCGCCAATTTACTGGAAAAGAAATCAGATCAAAAAGAAATAGTAAATGATCTTTTAACTGAATTGCATGATCAGAAAAATTTATACATAAAAGCACAATCTGCTGTAAAACTTGAAAATAAGGAATCCCCTGATAAAAAATATGAAAAACTGCAGGAATTAAATACTCATTACAATAGTCTTATGAATTGGTTGGTAAAGGATGAAGACACAATATATTTAAAAGCAGTGCTTGAATCATTAATAAAAGTGCTGGATGAGCAGGAATAATAGAATAAATAAAAATAAATGCTCTTAATAAATTTCTAATTGCATAAGTAATGCACAATTTTAAAGTTTTATTAATTAAAAATATTCAAAGCTCTTGCTAAGTTTTATAAAAGAAAATATTTTAATAAAAATTCGGACCGTGTAGCACAGCATGTGCATTTATTATCTGCATATTTTAAATCAAATTATTATATAACATATTCCTTCTTGTCTATTCCATAACTATCAAGCAGTCTAAAAATAGAAATTACTAAATATTTTAATTGTTAAATAAAATATATTATGATGATGAACATGATAAAATCTGAAAGCATAAGCTATGCAGCAGGCGATGATTCGATTAAAGCATATCTCGCGTATCCTAATGATGCAGAAAAGCATCCTGGCATAGTGTTGATCCATGAGATTTTTGGACTTGATGATCATACCAAGAATGTAGCGGACAGACTGGCAGCACAAGGTTATGTTGTACTTGCGCCGCATCTTTTTTCGAGTAATAAATTGTCACCAGTACTTTCGCAGCAAAATATCTCTACAACTATGAAATTTATGATATCATTGCCTGTAGATAAACAAAGAGATGAGAAATATAGAGCAGAGGCACTTGCAAAATTAGATGAAAATGAACAAGCTATAATATCTAAAGTAAATCAACTGCTTTTTGTAAATAGGCCAATAGAGTTAATGACAGAATATCTCTCTTATGGAGTTGACTATTTAAAATCTTTAGAAAAGGTAAGTAGCAAGATAGGCAGCGCCGGCTTCTGCTTTGGAGGAGGCATGTCCATAAATCTTGGGTGCACAGGTAAGACCTCTGCATGTGTTATATTTTATGGTGAAAATCCAAAGCCTATAGAAAAAATAAAGAATGTCAATGGTTTTATAATGGGTCTATATGGCGGTGAGGACCATAGGATAAATTCAGGATTAGGGGAACTTGTAAAAGCAATGGTTGAGTATAATAAACCATTTACAATAAGGGTATTTCCAGGTGCATATCACGCATTCTTCAATAATACAAGACCTCAAACATACAATAAGCAAGCTGCTGAAGAGGCCTGGAACATGCTGCTGAAATTTTTTAAGGACAATTTAAATTGATATAATAATAAATGAAAAAAATAAACAAGAAAAATAAACAAGATAAATAAGAATAATACAGTAATGTAATGTATAATTAGTAGTATATGGAAAAAAACAAGTAGCGGAATCCCATTAAAAATCAAATAATTGTAAGATTTTTATCTTTCATTTTTTGAAAAAGATTTAAATACTTTATTATACTAAATATAATTTGCTAAAAATTTCTCCTGTTGCATTAATATATTTATAATCAAAGATTATTATGTTCTTTATTTTTAATTGATTTTGCATTGCTGGATTTTTATTCAGCATTGTTCCTAATTTATATTGTTACTGGATTTTTATTATTCATTATAAATTCATTGTTTCATATTTTATTTTTTTTGATAAAGCTTTTTTGAAAAGCTTTGTTTTTGATATTTTGTGATATTCTGCGTTTGCAGGATTGATTTGAAAAGAAGAAGATTGCATAATTATTTAATTTTAAACCACCTAGGGGATGGCTTGGCTATAACTGCGAAGAAGGTCGTGGCAAGCTGCGAAAAGCCTTGGGTAGCCGCAAGTCGGGCTTTGAACCAAGGATTACTGAATTATGTGCTTTTGGCACAGGCATACTCGGGGAACTGAAATATCTTAGTACCCGAAGGAAAAGACATGCAGTGAGTAATGTGAATGAAAGCTGCAAAGGGCAAACTGAATCGCTGTTTGCAAAAACATCGAGATGTGGGCAACTGTTTATCCAAAATACGAGCTGAATCTGCTGGAAACCAGAGTCATAGAGAGTGACAGCCTCGTAAGCAAAGTATTTTTGGAATTGGTTGATATGAGTAATTCTGGTTGAGTAATCAGAATGAATATAGTTTCATTTAAAACTAACCCTAAATATAGGTTATAGACCGATAGCGAACAAGTAGCGCGAGCAAAAGCTGAAAAGAACCTGCATCTGCAGGATTGAAAAGATCTGAAACTAGGTGGTGACATGAAGGTAAGGCATGAAAGGAATGAAGAGGACCGAAGCGGGAATTTGAGAGGATTTAGCGAGGTTTTTGGACCAGTGTTTTATCATTCTTCTTGAAGCAAGAACCAGGGAGTGCATATATATGGCAAGCAGAAATGCGGAGCGAAAGCAAGAGCTGAAGAAGCAAGGTATGAAAATGCCTAAGTCATTTATATGCGACCCGAAGCCACTGTGATCTACGCGTGACCAAGACGAAGTTATGTTAACGCATGATGGAGGTCTGCAACCTGTCATAGTATACCTTGTTGGGTGAGTTACGGGTAGCGGCGATATACCATTCGAACGTGGCAATAGCGGGTCCCTTCTGAAGTATCTTTAGGATAGCCTCGGATGAGCTTGCATATGGGGTAGAGCACTGAATAATGATAACCTGATGTAAATTAGGCTCGTTTATCAAACTCCGAATACATATGCTGCGTAGATTCCGGGAGTCGGCCAAGCTGGGTAAGCTAGCTCGGCGAGACTACAAAGATAGTGACTAGGGTTAAGGTCCCAAAATCCTAATTAAGTGTCTTGAAATCTGGAATTTCCATAGACATCTGGGAGGTAGGCTCAGAAGCAGCCATCCTTTAAAAAACGCGTAATAGCGTACCAGTTAAGGAAGTTCTGGGTGAAGATATACGGGGCTAAATTAGGCACCGAGACCCTAGAGTGCGCAAGCACTGGTAAGAAGGCATATGGCATGGCTAGAAGTATGTTTGAAAAAACATATGGACCATGCTATAGAGAAAATCCTGGTATTAGTAATATCATATATGGGTGAGAATCCCATACGCCGGAAGCACAAGGTTTTCTTCGCAACGCTCGTCAGCGGAGAATTAGACGATCCTAAGCCAGATGCTAATCACAAAACTGGCAAAAGGGAAGCTGGTTAATATTCCAGCTCTTGGCATGTAGGAATATTGGCAACAAATGATAGATTTCTGACACTTGGGGATATGTTTGCAATAAAGTGCAAATGGCTGCGGAGTTTCGTTATGAAGAGAAGCAGCTAAATGAACTAAAATAACTGAATTCCTGAGTCAGTGAAAAAGGAATCTATAACGATCATGCCAATCCGTACCTAGATCTAGTACAAGTGCTGCTAGCTGAAAAGGCTAAGGCGTGACAGAATAACCAATGTTAAGGAACTCGGCAAAATAGTGACGTAAGTTTTCAATAAGTCATGTCTGCAAATAGAATTCGCAGATATCATTAACTAGGGAACAGCGACTGTTTAGTTAAAACACAACTCGCTGCAAATGCGTAAGCATTAGTATAGCGGGTGACGCCTGCTCACCACTAGTACGTGAACATCCTTTTCAAGGGAAATAAGCGCTAGTAAAGAGCGGGAGTAACTCTGACTCTCTTGAGGTAGCGTAATACCTCGTCACTTAATAGGTGACTTGCATGAA
>JAJZMY010000036.1 GCA_021848125.1 Microcaldota archaeon | reverse complement strand
GATATTTGCAGGTTAAGCTTTACATTTAAGTAGATGCGCTTAGCAAATTCATGTATATGTCTTTAAAATCGACTATAAAATTCAGTTAAAGGTTTTTTTGAATAAAAAGATAGCCTATATAATTAATGTGGCGAAGTTAAGTAATAAGACTATTGTAGGATTGAAACGAAAATGTTTGGCTGGAGGATATGGCAAAAAAGAGAGGATAGAATTAATACTACAATAGCATATATTGCAGTACTGTATAATTTATTTAGAACTAGTTATTGAAGACTTTTGTCCCAAACTCGTATATATTTCCATTAGCGGAAATTACAATATTTCATCAAGATCTATTTCCTTATCTGATTCTGGAATTTTATTATACTCTGGAAAATCAACACCACTGACAACAATCATTACTTTTATCAGGTCTTTCTGGATTTCAGGCTCAATTCTTGCGCCCCATTTCAGCATTGCACTGGAATTTATCCTGCTTGCAACATCCTGAAATATTGATTCTGCCTGCCTTAATGTCAGGTTTTCACCGCCAACAATATTTACAAGCGCTTTATTTGCATTTGAAAGATCAGCATCAAGCAATGGACTTGTTATTGCATTTTCAATTGCAACGCGCGCATGGTCTGATTCCTTGCTTGATGCAAGTCCTTCCCCACTTCCTATTACTGCATATCCAGAATCTTTCAATGCTGCTTTCAAATCTGCAAAATCAATATTAACCATTCCTGGTTTTGTCACCATTTCAACAATGCCTTTTGTTGCGCCTGATAAGACTTCATCAGAAACCCTAAACGCCATGTTTAATGGCAAATCAGATGCAATTGAAAGAAGTTTGTCATTTTTAATAACAATTAGGCTGTCAACCTCTCTTTTTAATTTGTTTAAGCCTTCTATTGCATTTTTCATCCTCATCGGGCCTTCACTGGAAAATGGCAATGTAACAATTCCAATTGTCAGTGCGCCTATTTCTTTTGCTTCATGCGCAATTACTGAAACAGATCCTGTTCCAGTTCCGCCCCCTAATCCGCAAGTAATAAAAACTAATTGCGCATCGCTGATCAGATGTTTAATTTCATCTTTTGATTCCTGCGCTGCCTGCTCTCCTATTTTTATATCGCTTCCAGCGCCCATGCCTTTTGTTATTTTTTTCCCAAGCAGCAGTTTTCTATCTGCCTTTGTTCTGACAAGATGAGGCGCATCTGTATTCATTGCAATCAAATCAGCGCCCTGGATTTTTATATTAAACAAGCGGTTCATTGTATTGCTGCCGCTTCCCCCAGTTCCAATAACATATATTTTTGGCCTAGAGTTTTCAATAAATTTTAATAATTCCTCATCATCCTGGTTTAAGATTTCTGGCATTTTAATCATTGCAAATTTAAAAATATTTTCTTTATAAGTTTTATAAACGAACTAAAAGTATTTATTAGTTTTTTATTAATTTTACTTCATTTTTTGATTTTGAATATAAGCTTAATCTTCTTTTTTGTTAAAAGAAAATCCAATTGCAAAATAAATTAGTTTTGCAGCAAGAAAATTTGGATAAATAATGCCAGGAATTGGATTTAATTCAACGAAATCCATTCCAATAACTTGTTTTTTTGTTAGTACTTTTTTTAAAATTTCTTTTAATTCATAAAATGAAAATCCATCAGGTTCTGGCGTTCCAGTGCTTGGCATCTGGCTCGGATCCAAAACATCAAAATCAATTGATAAATAAATTCTTTCCTTGCTGTTTTTAATTATTGAATCAGATATCTGTTCTGTTGTCATATTATGTATGTCTTTCATAAATAAAATATTCTTGCTGTTTTTCATGCCCTGCTCCTCAATGCTTCTTATGCCAATGCTATAAGTATCAACCAATTCATTTACTCTTGCAATTACACATGCATGCGAATATTTTGTACCTGAATATTCATCTCTTGAATCAGAATGGGCATCGAAATGCAGATAAGTAAAATCTTTATCTATTTTTGCAAATGAATTCACAGCGCCTATTGATATTGTATGTTCGCCTCCGATCATCAAAGGAATTTTAGAATCTGATAAAATAAGATCAACTTCTTTTTCTATTCTATTAACCATTCCTTTTGGTGAATTAAAATCAGGAGCTAATTCATCTAAAGTATAAATTCCAATATTGCTGATATCAAAATTAAGCTCATCATTGTATAATTCAATATTTCTGCTCGCATTAATTATTTCATGAGGACCCTCTCTTGAACCTGCTTTATATGAAGATGTGGAATCATAAGGCACTGGCAGAACAACTATTTTTGCCTCTTCATATTTTCCATTTTCCAGTCCGAATAAGTCATAAGGCGGCAAAGAATTTAAAATTTTCATAAGATCTTATTTATTATTTAAAATATTTTTTAAATAAATTAAAATTAATATAATAATTAGAATATGTTTTTATATATAAAATATAAGTTTTAGTTTTTTCTTTAATCATATTATTTTTGCTTTAAAAATTTTATGCCACTAAATTATTATATTATTTTTGTTTTCCAATATACTATTGCCTTTTTTAGCCCTTCTTCTAATGAGTATTTATGGTTCCATCCTAAAACCTGTTTTGCTTTTGAATTGTCCCCTATCAGTATCTTAGCGTCCAAGGGTCTTGGAGGTGTGGAATGCCATACTATCTCGCCTTTGAAATTCGTCATCTGGGCGATAAGTTCTGCGGTTTCCTTTGTGGTGTAGCCCTTGCCCGTGCAAATATTGATGGTTTGACCAATCGCTTTCTGATTTCCGAGAGCTTTTATGTAAGCATCAACATGGTCATCGACATATATCCAATCTCTGATTGCGTCAGGATCTCCTAAATAGACTTTGCCTTTAGGGTCGGAAAGCATTTGAGTTATTGTGCGCTCTATGAAGAAATGAGCATTGTCCAATCGTCCATACGTGTTAAAAGGTCTAATTATAGTATACGGAAAGTGGTATGCCATACCCATATACTGCAAATATAAATCCGCCGCCACCTTAGCAATAGCGTATGGGCTGTTGGGCTTCAAATCCAAAGTCTCTTTTAAAAAGCCTTTTGGATCTGTTAGCTCCATGCCGTATTCCTCGCTTGTTCCAGCGAATATAAACTGCTTGAAGTTAGGGACTTCATGATAGCAGGTTTCCGCAAGATTTAATGTACCTATATAATCGACTTCAGTAACCTCTATCGGATGTTCATAGCTGAAGCTTACTGCGCTTATCGCTCCCAGATGAATTACATACTCAGGCTTAATATCCTTAACTATATTGCGAATTGCCGAATAATCTGCCAGATTCGCATAATGCGTTATAATATTGCGATTGTCTAAAGTATATCTACCTGTAACATATCTTTCAAGGATATGAATTTCATTTTCATTACTTTTTTGCAGTTTGGATATTAATTCCTTGCCTATGAAGCCAGTTGCACCAGTTATTAAAATTTTTTTTTTCATTTTTTCACCATTTTTAATATATTCCATTTCATTTTTTAAGTCTGCATATTCATTTTGATATTGAATTTCATTATATTCATTTTCATAATCTTTATTCTGTTCGTATTCATAATCATCTTCGCTCATTTTTTCACCTTTTTGTTTTTTTATTATATTTATATGTTACTCCCCCAAACCAAAACATAAAACCAAGAGTTATGCTGAGAAGTTGAAAAAGAATTACATAACCTAGTATAGGCAATAGTATTGAGTTAAATAAAAAGAGATGAAATTGAGATACTGGAACATGGTAAATGTTGTAAGCAACAGAACCTAACGACATAATAGCTACATCAGAAACAATATAAAAACCTGCAACCATCACAAAATTCAGAAATGCCTTTAGTGGGGTTCCATAAAGTTTGTATACTGTGATAAAATACTCACTTAATATTTTTTTTATATTCATTCAATCTCCCCTATGTTTCTTTTTAACATTATCATATTTCTCTGCACTAAATCCGACTATACTGTATTTCTTTGCTATTTCTAAAGCAACATTCTCGTCTTTAGCTTTAGAGAACTCTTTATAGAACTGCTTTAGTTTATCTGGCTCTATCTGTTGCCTTGCTACTCTTTGAAGCTCTGCAGGTATTAGGTTAGCATGAGCCTTAAAAAGCAATTTTATCTTGTCGTTATGCAGTTTGGAAACCGCTTTGGTTATCCCTACCTTCTCTTCTGGCCAATAAAATTTTTTTATATTTATATTTTTGGGCTTTTCGGGACAATTCTGATAAAAACATTTTTTGTTTTTGTTGTTCATTTTACCGCCTTATCTAGCATATCCTCCAGCTTCACTTTGTATTCCTGTGTGCTCTTTATGTTCTGTTCTAAGATTGGTATTTTGTCTTTGAGGTTAAGAGCTTCGCAGATGGCTTTCTGGACCTCGTAGTTTTTGATTTCCCTGTTGAGCGCCGCTATTCCGTTCTGATAGCCTAAAATCTCCTTCGAGCCGATAGGAATGTTTATGTATGGGTTTGTTT
>JAJZMY010000041.1:2707-4741 GCA_021848125.1 Microcaldota archaeon | reverse complement strand
TTTATTATTCTTTAATTTAAGTATTGATATTGGTTTTCTCAGCTGGCTTCTTAACTCTGTTATATCTTTATCTTTTGACTTAATAAAACCAATTTCATTATGCTTTTCATCTTTAATCCTGTTTTTAAACATCAATCTGTTGAAAATTTGCAATATTGGTTCTGTTTCAGTTTCATTTGTTTTGTTTTTATCTTTTATTATTTTTTTATAAACAATTTCAGATGCAACATGGCTGCATAAATTTTCAATGTCAGCGCCTGAGAATCCATTTGCATTTTCTGCAATATGGCTGATAAATTCTTCTTTGTTTCCATTGTTTTCTTTCAGTTTGCTGCTTAAATTAAATTTATTTATATAAATTTCAAATATCTCTTTTCTGCCTTCCAAATCCGGAAGAGGGATTTCATATTTTCTGTCAAACCTTCCGGATCTCAGCAAAGCAGGATCAAGAAGTTCATGGACATTTGTTGCTCCGATAACTATTACGTTTTTCAATTCATTTATCCCATCCATCTGATGCAGAAGCTCGTCAATAAGAGAATTATAAATTTTACTGTTTATATCATTGTCCCTTTTGCTGCCTAGATTTTCAATTTCATCAATAAAAAGAATTGATGGCGCATTTTCCTTTGCTTTTTTAAAATAGTTTTTAATATTTTTTTCACTCTCTCCAACATATTTACCAAGAATATCTGACCCTGAAAATGAAAAAAAACTAAATCCAGACTGGTTTGCAAGAATTTTTGCAATTGTTGTTTTTCCAGTTCCAGGTGGGCCGTAAAGCAGGATTCCTTTTGGAAGAGATATATTGTATTCTTTAAAATATTCTTCGTATTCAAGTGGCAATAAAATATCTTTTTGAATATTTTCAATAATTTCTTTCATACCTCCAAGACTATTCCATGTATAATTATTAGTTTCATTGTCTTTAACACCAGTATTATACTTTGCTATGGCTTTGATAAAGTCTTCGGTTGCAAGCAGATGATCCTTGCTATAAAGACTTTTCTGATATGCTTGTTTGCATATTTTTATAATTTCAGCTCCTGAAAGTCCTGCTGTTGATTTAACAATAGTTTCTATATTTAAATGGCTTAAATCAGATACATTTGGATTTAAATAAAATTTTAATATATTTTCGCGTGCTTCCTTGTTTGGCAGTGGAATTTGAACTGCTTTTTCAAAGAATTCATTTAATTGAGGATATATTTTTGTTGCATCTCCTGCGCCAATTATAAGACTGGATTTATTGTTAAAATTTGAAAAGTTTTTAATAAAAAAAGGTACATCTTGTTCTGTAAAACCAAGTTCATTCAATCTATCTAACTGGTCTATTATAAAAACAGTTGGTTTGTTGATATTAAGAAATGTAATATTATTGTCTATTAGCGTGTAAATGTCTATAAAGCGTATTTTACTTTCAAAACGTTTTTTAATATACTCAAGAAGCGTTGTTTTTCCAGTTCCAGAAGGGCCTGAAATTAAAATTGAATTTGGCAATAAATTATTGCTGGCCCCTGCTGATAAATTATATTTATTTTCTATAATACTGATAATTTCATTGGTTTGCTGCTCTGCGCCATAAATCATGTATTTTTCATCTGGATTAGTATTATTCATTTAATTTCACTACAAATAATATTTTTAATAAATGCAAAAAATATAAAATTTTAAAGGATTTATTATTGTCATTTATTTTTAATCTTTGGCTTGGTTTGAATATTTTTACTGCTTTCTGTTTTTGTTCTTAACTTGTTTTTCAATTTCAATGCTTCATTTTCTTTTTTATACTCCAACATGTCTTTTGACTTAATAAAACCAATTTCATTATGCTTTTCGTCTTTAATTCTGTTTTTGAACATCAATCTGTTGAAAATTTGCTCTGCTGTTTCATTATTAAGTTCACTTGGCTTATTTTCAATATCTTTTATTTCCTTATAAACAATTTCAGATGCAACATGGCTGCATAAATTTTCAATGTCAGCGCCTGAGAATCCATTTGCATTTTCTGCAATATGGCTGATAAATTCTTCT
>JAJZMY010000041.1:0-2697 GCA_021848125.1 Microcaldota archaeon | reverse complement strand
AAGCAGGATCAAGAAGTTCATGGACATTTGTTGCTCCGATAACTATTACGTTTTTCAATTCATTTATCCCATCCATCTGATGCAGAAGCTCGTCAATAATTCCATTATACAATTTGCTGTTTGGACCATTGTCCCTTTTGCTGCCTAAGCTTTCGATTTCATCAATGAATATTATTGACGGTGCATTTTCCTTTGCTTCTTTAAATTTTTCCTTAATTTTCCTTTCGTCTTCTCCGTGCCACATTGTATGAATATCTGATGCAGCAAGTGGATAAAAATTATATCCTGACTCATTTGCAAGAATTTTTGCAATTGTTGTTTTTCCAGTTCCAGGTGGGCCGTAAAGCAGGATTCCTTTTGGAAGAGATATATTGTGTTTTTCAAACCTGTCAGCATATTTTAATGGCAATATTATATCTTTCTGAATTTGTTCTATTATCCCTTTTATTCCCCCTAGGTCATTCCAGTCAGATTCTTTAGTTTTTATATATCTTAGTTGTTTTATATTTATGTTTTTTTGCATTTTTGCATTATTGAATACTTTATTAAAATCACTTAAAAATATTCCTGATTTATGGTTGTTATTAATGCTTTCATTATAAGCATTTTTGCATAATTTAATAATATCCCTGCCATTGAGTCCATTTGTCATATTTGCCAAATATGTAAGATCTGTGTTTATTAAAGGAATATCATTAAGATACGACTTTAAAAGATTAAATCTTGCTTCCTGATTTGGATAATTTAATTTAATCTCTTTTTCAAAAAAATTTATTAAATCTGGATCAAGTGCAGAGGGATTTGATGCTGTGGCTATTATAGTGTTATTATATTCAGGCTTTACTAAATCCTGCAAATATTTCAGAACTCTGCTTATAGTTATTTTTTCATTGATATTATCAGCATAGTCAACAAAATAAGTATTAAGCATTTCTATATTATCTATTAAATAAATATTATCAGTATTGTTTGGATTTTTCATTGAATTAAAATAATCTTGAGAAGCAATTCCAAAATTAAATGCATTAAATTGATCAGTAGTTTGTTTGTCTAGCAACTCAAAAAGATCTATAATATGTATTTTATCTTTAAATAATATTTTTTGATATTCAAGAAGCGTTGTTTTTCCAGTTCCGGGGGGCCCTGAAAGTAGGATGGAATTCGGCAGAAGATCTTTTTTATAATTAAAAAAATTATTAAGATCATCTAATGAATATTTCTGTTTAATAATATTTACTAGCTGCTGCGTTTCTAATTCTGCGCCGTAAATCTTATAATATTTTTTACTAGAATCTTCAGGATCCATTTAATTTCACCAAACAACTTAAATTTCGCCACAAACAACTTTTTGTCATCAAACAACAATATTTATTAATAAATATAAAAAAAGGATTAGATATTTAAACCTTTTATACAACTTGATTTTGTAATAAAATAGATAATGAACTGAAATTATATTTAAGGATTTGAAATTCGACTGTTTTTGCATATATATTTTATACCTATTTAATTAATGGTAAAAAAAATTTTATTTAAAACAAAAAATTTAAAAATAAATATTCTCCATCAACAAATTATGAGAAATACTTGCACAACAAAATAAACTGTTTCTTTAAAATTATTGACAAAGCCAATAAATTGCAGTTTTATATAATATATTATTTAAAATAATGAAGGATGTCAAGAAATGTCTAAGACCTACCTTTTCCTGTAGCCGAATATTTTGTTGTATTCTTCATGGTCTATTATATCCAGCATGTCTAGCCAAATTGAGAGTATCTCAACTTCCGTGTCTTCTCTCTGCGGCTGCTTTATGGTATATATCATTCTCCAAGCACCGGAGAGGTTAACCTTCCAAAGGTTCGTAACATTATATAGCGAGATGTACTTCTGAGCTACGTTCTTGTTTGGTATGTGGATTCCGTAGTCCTAATCCACCTTCAATATGGCTATCTTGTTATCTATTGATTTGAGGAGCGTTTGATGGAAAGAATCAGTTATGCCTTTTGCTGCATCTTCTCCTACTTTCTTCTTTAGGGATAGGTAAGCGTCTTTTGCATCTCCTAAAAGTTTTATTGAAACGCGTTTTTCTACCAAGACATCACACAGATAAGCCTTCCTGCTCAGCCTTTTCTAGCTTCTTGCTAGGATTGAATGTCCAAATAAACCCTTTCTTAGTTTCAAGCACCATACCCCGCTTCTCCATGTAGTCAAGCGCAAGGTTCAAGGTAGAGCGCATTACCTTAGTCTGCAATCTAGCCAATATCTGGTTTCTGCTAATTGGGTTATTAGCATTTTTAACTACTTCTTCTATTGCTAATATAGTCTTAAGCGTAGGATAATGTACGACCTCCTTTTGGATTTGCATCATATAACACCTAATAAATATATACCCTAATAGATATATAAGTCTTTCTATAAATAGATTGTAGATGCTGTTGAAAATTTAATTGTAGAGAAGTATTTTGTTTTTATCTTTCCACTAATAAATCGGCGACAAGGACGACCCTGATGGTCATTTTGTAAATGTACATATATAAGCATTAGCAGAGCCCGTCGCTGTATCAGTGGCGAGCCATCGCCAAAAGATAAATATGAAAATAATATCAAAAATAAAAAATATAATACCTTCTATAATTCCGGAGGTTGGTTTCAAATGCAAACAATTTGGCCATTGGAGGAAATTTCCAGCTTATG
>JAJZMY010000040.1 GCA_021848125.1 Microcaldota archaeon | reverse complement strand
AGCCGAGTACGGTCTAAAAGACAAATCACAAGCTATAGATAAAATAGCAGAAGAATATGAAGAGTTTGTTTTTGAGCCTAAAATAAAACCTTCTTATCTCAAAAAGCTCAAAAAAATAGAGAAAGAGCGTACAACTAATATAGGCAGTCTTGAAGATTTTAGGAAAATGTATCATATTAAGTGAGGTGCATAAATGCCAATTTATGTATTAGAGAAGAAAGATAATATAAACAAAATATTCTCAAAATTGGCCAAAAAAGATCCAAAACAATTAAAAATAATCTATAAGAAACTTAAACAAGTGCTTAAAGATCCGTATAGATTTAAACCGTTAAGGAGTGATATGAAAGATTATAGGGAGATACACATCGATAGCCACTTCGTATTAATCTATTCAATAGATGAACAGAAAAAAACCGTTGTACTAAAAGACTACAATCATCATAAAAATATATTTACTTAATATAATAAAAATTAGAGCCTAAATTCAAATCTTAGCAATCAATTCCTACTAATCAGGCAAAGAATGCCATGACTTTAAGTCATGGATAAATTCACTTCACTATAGATGATATATAGTGCTTTGTATGATCTTACGAAGATAGACGAAGCAGCAATCTTGCATATTATTACACCTATTTATTTATTAAAAATACAAATTTATCATAAAATAGGTGTAACTTAACTTCGCTAATTTATTAGTGGAAAGATAAAAACAAATTTTTCTGTGCATATAAATTTTCAACAGCCTCATTACTATTTATACGAAAAATATTTAAATGTATTTTTCTATTTCATTTTTGAATGAGATGGCTGAAACCCAAAAATTGCGCAAAGAACTTTCACTTGTACAGCTTACTATCATAGGTTTGGTCGGCGCTGTTGGCACTGGAGTGCTTTTCGCATCAACTGGAATGGCAGCGCTTGCAGGACCCGCAATAATCATTGCATGGATTCTTGGCGCAGTATTTTATTTATTCATAGGCCTTACTTATTATGAACTGAGCACAACATATCCTGAAGCTGGAGGGCCGACTCGTTATAGCTTATACACGCACGGCAGATTCACAAACATAATAAATGCATTCGGGGATCTTATATGGTATCTTTTTATACCGCCAATAGAAGCGCTTGCAACTGTTGAAGCATTAAGCTTTTTTTTCCCGATTTTAATAAATTCAAGCGATGTTCCAACTATTTTTGGAGCAGGTCTTGGAGTTGTATTAATGCTATTGTTCATACCATTTAATTATTTTGGCGTAAAACCTTTTGGAAAAGCAACAAAATATTTCGGCATTATAAAGCTTATTTTTTATGCACTTGTTGTAATCGGAATAGCATCAATATTTTTCAGGCCAGGCAATTTTACTAATTATTCAGGATTCGCGCCTTTTGGATTTGCTGGAATATTTGCAGCAGTTCCATTGGCAATGTTTGCATTTGGCGGAATAAGAGTAGTGCCTGATTATGCTGAAGAAACATCTAAAAAACACAATATAAACAATAACATTGTTAAAAAATCACTGCTTTATACTATATTCGGGCAAAGCATTCTTTATATTGCATTTGCAGTAGTATTTATTGGAGGCATTAGCTGGGCTCATTTAGGCATTGCAACTGGAAACTGGGCAGGGCTTTCATCTGTTCCTGGAAATCCATTTGTTGATATTGCAGGATATTTGCACTCGCATATTATTTTGGCATTAGTCCTTCTTGTCGCAATAGTCGGTCCTTTTGTAACAGGATATGTCTATGTTGGAGGAGGTTCAAGAATACTTTTTGCAATGGGCAGATCAAAAATAGTCAGCAGTAAAGTAAAACAATTAAGCAAAGATTATGCTGTCCCCTACATTGCATTAATAATATTTGCAATAATTGGCGCAATTGTTGCATATATCTCAGCACCATTGCCAACAATATATGGGCTGCTTACTGATGCAGTTGTTGCTGGGTATATTGGCTTTGCTGTAAATCCAGTTGCAATGATAGTATCCAGAAGGCAGGGCATTACTAAAAAAACAAATATGCTGCCTGGCGGAACTGCGATAGCCGCGCTTGCCTTTATATCAGCATCTTTAATAGTATTCTGGAGCGGATGGATAACTGTAAGTTATTCAGTATTATTAATAACAATAGGTGTCGTGGTATTCAGCATAATATCAAAGATCAAGCAGCATGTGTTTAACTCATTTTGGTATATATTTTATATTCTCTTTTTATTGCTAATGACTTATATTAATTATATTTATTCTAAGTCATTCATTGGAAATTTTTATCTAGATAGTTTAATAGTTGCAGTTGTTGCAATTGCATTGTTCTTCCCATGGGGCATATACTCAGGGCTTAAAAAGCAATTTCTATTAAAATAATACAAAACAACTAGCAATTAATTCTTTTTATAAATGTTTGCAAAATGTTTTCATAATTTAATATATATATTAAATTAGATTTTGTTTTAATTAAAATATATGGTGATAAGAATGAAGGATAAAAAATATCGTATGAAAAGTGAATTTGAGAGCAAAAGAAATGAAGGCAATATAAAATCTTATTCGTACATTAAAAATGAGGTTTTATCAACAGATACAGAATGGGTTAAGAAATATTATAATAATGCAGTAAATGATGCACAAAAAAATCTTCAAATGAAAAAAAATGACAAAGAAAATGATATAAAGTACAAGATTTCACTTTTTGACGAGAATAATAAGTTGGTAAATGAAAAAATATTGAAAAAACCAGCACTTGCAGCAAAAAATAAAATTCTTCATAAACTAAAGCCTAAAAACTAATTCCCAGCTCATTCTTATGGAACTGAAAATACAATTATTGGAATATATTTTATTGAAATCAGAAACATTGTTTATTTATCTGGCATTTCTTCCACTAATCACTCAAAAAAGAGAATATATTTAAGCTTATATTTCAATTTTTACTAATTTTTGTTGATGCATATGTTTTATAGTGAGCTTCAGAATATTAAAAAACTCAGAAAAATAATTGAAGTGCTTGCATATTCATCCCTTGGTTTGGATTGCAGCATTGCGCTATTAACACTTATTTCATTAAAACAAACTGATTATAGCAAATATCTTGGGATTTTTAATTATTCATTAACAATTGAGGTAATTATTACATTGATTTTATTTACACTGCTGCTTTTTATGTCAAATTACAAAAAATCAGCAAAACAATTGTCTAATATTTTATTTAAACTCAAATATAAACATATTTAGCAGGATGCCGCTGATACAGCGACGGGCTCTGCTAATGTTTATGCATATGCATTTACAAAATGACCATCAGGGTCGTCCTTGTCGCACAGTCTTTATAATAGCAATAGGCCATAGGAAAGATATTTACAAGAACTTAATTTAATACTTGAAAATTATGCAGGATAATAAAAATTAATATTGAAAAACTTGCACTTGCTATTCCTGACTTTCCATTTTGACTGAAAATATCGACGGTAAATGTGTAGTACCCAACTGGTTTTAATTCAGCGTGCATTGTTCAAGTTCAAGCAAGGGATATATTTTAATCTGCTCAGGGTCTGATCGCTTTAATCAAAATGGAAACTTGAATTTAAATAAAAATCAAATAAGCTTTTATACTGCTGCTTTATGTTTTTTCAGCATTTGATTGCGCTGATTTTAAATATTGTGTTTTTGTTGATTTTTCTACTTATTTTTTAAGCAATATTTATTTAAATTAATCATTACTATTATTTTTGGAATTGTTTTTTGGGGATATTCATGGCAATAAGAAAAGTTATTAAGAGAAACGGCAGTCTTGTTGATTTTGATGAGAAAAAAATAGAAAAGGCATTGCTGAATGCTTTTTCCAATGTTTATATTAATAGGGATATTGAAAATGAAAAAATCAGCAAGGATACTGCAAATGAAGTTGCCAAACATATTGATTCATTAAATAAAAAGGAAATAAATGTTGAGGAAATCCAGGATATTGTTGAAAAAACATTAATGGAAAGGGATACGAATGTTGCAAAAGCTTATATATTGTACAGGCACAAGCATGCACAAGTAAGAATGTTCAAGGCATCCCTTGGAATTAGCGATGATTTAAAATTGCCAATCAATTCGCTTATTATACTATCTGCAAGATATCTTTTAAGGGATATGAATGGAAAGATAATTGAAACACCAAAACAATTATTTGAGCGTGTTGCAAATTCAATTGCAAGCATTGAAAAAAATTATAAAAAGTCTGAAAATGAAATAAAGCAGCTCAGCAGTGATTTTTACAATGCAATGACAAGCTTTAAATTTATGCCTAATTCTCCAACATTAATGAATGCAGGAACTGAATTGGGCCAATTAAGCGCATGCTTTGTCTTGCCTGTTTATGATTCTATAAATGAAATATTTGATGCAATAAAATATTCTGCAATTGTCCATAAAACAGGGGGCGGAACAGGATTTTCATTTTCAAATTTGAGGCCGTCAAATGACCTGGTCAATACAACAAAAGGAGTTGCATCAGGCCCTATTTCATTTATGAAGATTTTTGATGCAGCAACAGAACAGATAAAACAAGGTGGAAAAAGAAGAGGGGCAAATATGGGCATTTTGCGCATAGATCATCCAGACATACTTAATTTTATTGTTGCAAAAGAAAATGAAAATACATTAAGAAATTTCAATTTATCAGTTGCAGTAACAAAAGAATTTATGAATGCATTGAACAGCAACAGGCAATATGACTTGATAAACCCTAGGAACAAGGCAGTTGTTGGAAAACTAAATGCACGGGCAGTATGGAATCTGATTGTAACAATGGCATGGAAAACAGGTGATCCAGGGCTTGTTTTTATTGATAAGATAAACTCCAGCTATTCAAACCCAGTCCCTAGTCTCGGTCCAATAGAATCAACCAACCCATGTGGCGAGCAGCCGCTCTATGCATATGACTCGTGCAACCTTGGATCAATAAATCTAACAATGTTTGTCAAGCAGATAGACCATCATTTTGAAGTTGACTGGGAGGAACTCAAAAGAATTACAAAACTTGCGACTAGATTTCTTGACAATGTAATTGATGCCAATAACTATCCTCTGAAACAGATTGCAGAATTAACGCGCTCAATAAGAAGAATTGGAATCGGCGTAATGGGCTGGATCGAC
>JAJZMY010000037.1:17972-31803 GCA_021848125.1 Microcaldota archaeon | reverse complement strand
CATAAGGGCTTGATTTTATTCCCTGGTTAACAAGGGATTCTTCAAGGCCTTTGTGCTTTTTTGCAATCCCCTCTATATATACTCTAAATTTAGTTGGATTTAATTTGCTGGAATTCTGCGATTTTGCATTTATATTTTTTATTTTCTGGTCAATTTCGCGGTTAAACTGCTCTATGCTTTCTTTGCTGGAATTCTGGCTTGGATTTTGATTCTGGTTATTGGTTTGGGTATTGTATTCCTGATTCTGCTGATTTGGTTGATTAAGTAGAATAGAATTATTTTGAAAGGATTTTGAATCCGGACTGGGTGGAAGTTCATTAATATTTTTATTAGATACTTCATTGCTTACATCAGACAGTTTAGCACTGCCAGATACATCTGCATCCAACTGATTATGTAATAAATGAGACTTAATATTTTGGGGTTTTTTATTAAATAATTTGAAAAGACCTTTTTTCTTTGGCTCTAATTCTATTTCCTGGCCATTTATTATTATTTTTCTTTTTTTGTCTTTTCCAAACATTTTATCAAAATTCAAAAATAATGATTTTTATATTTAAACTTTTTCTAAAAGCTTTATTTTGCTAAAGCTTTAGCAGGTTTGCTGCTGAATTTTGCAAACTTTTCAGTTTGCAAAAGCTTTTTCTAAAAGCTTTATTTTGCTAAAGCTTTTTCTAAAAGCTTTATTTTCAATATATTTATAATACAATAAATTAATTTATAATTATTGTGATAATTTAGATAATATCAAATACAGTCTTGCTTTTCTCAGATCTATCAGATCTTGATTTAAATTTGCATTTGGGGCAGGATTTTTAGCGCCTTGTTTATTAATATAATTATAAAGCCCATTCATTTCTTTTTTTATGACTTTAATTTGGTCTTCATTAAAACTATTTGAATCTAATCCGAGAATTATTTTTTCCAGCTCTGAAATCTGATCTTGGATAGATAAATTAACCATTACTAAATTTTTTGCTTTTAATTTTTTATTCAGATAGTGCTTCATGATCTGATTTTTTGCTACAGATTCAGCTTGCTCAATTTCTTTGATTATTTTGCTGCTGATTATTTTATTAAGTTCATCTTTAATAAGCATTTCATTTTCAGGTTTTGATTTTGCAGGAATTGGATTAGTATTTTGCTGGGGATGCAGATTTTCATTTTGCATTATATTTAAATTTTGATTTTGATCAACAACAGGAACATTAGTTTGAATTGTTATGCGCTGAGAAAATGCTTTTGATTTTTGCTCATTTATTTTTGCGTTTTCAATTTTTTCTATTTTTCCAGCTAATTCTGCAAATATTTTTGCATTTTCCTGTTTATTATTTATTTCATGAATTATTTCATTATGCTCTTCAAATAATTTAGAGATATCCAAGGAATAAACTTCCTGTTTATTGACCTGTTTTTCAATATCTGTTAAATAATTTACTAATTCTTCAAAATTATTTTCCATTTAATCTATTATTATATTTTTTATTTTTATTGTTCACTTTAATTGGATTTTTTCTTTATGGGAATATTTTATTTTCTAAAGAAAATTATTCATTCAAATAAATCCTTTGAATATTTTAAATTTTGATTTATAATATCAAATATCTTGCTTTTATTTAAGTAATATTGTGAAACAATAAAACCAGAATCATTCACATCAACAATATTATTGTCTGACATCCAGTTTAATATTTTTGATTTTTGTGCTATGTCATCGCTTATTTCTTTTCTTGTCAATCCGCTATAAACGCCAAGGGTTTCTAAAAGCCGTGACATTTCATTTATTTGATAAAATGAATCATCCCTTATATTCCATCTGTATAACACACTGGCATCTCCTGATTTTAAAATTTCTCCAATTTCCAATACTCTTCTAATGCCTAATTTTCTATGCCTGAAAACAGAAACAATGCCTCCGATTGCATTAATCAGTATTTTAGGAATGTCTATGGGCGGATTTGAAATTCTTATTATTGTGTCCTGGACATTATCGGCATGAACAGTGCCGTATACGCTATGGCCAGTATGAATTGCCTCAAATAATGTTTCTGCATCTTTCTTTGTTCTTATTTCTCCTATTACCATAATGTCCGGCCTCTGCCTCAATGCATTGATCATTAGATTATATAAAGTAACTTCTCCTTTTCCCTCTGGATTTGGAGATCTTGAAAGCATTGGAACCCAT
The DNA here is from genome assembly GCA_021848125.1 of Microcaldota archaeon. Classification (GTDB taxonomy): domain Archaea; phylum Micrarchaeota; class Micrarchaeia; order Micrarchaeales; family Micrarchaeaceae; genus JAJZMY01. The sequence continues at coordinate 29,618 of JAJZMY010000037.1, read as the reverse complement.
TGCAGGAAATTCGGAAGCGTCAATTCCCTTGTTTCCTCAATGCTTATTATTCTTTTTGATGGCGGAAAGAAAATGGACATTGCATTCAGAAAACTTGTTTTCCCGCTTGCAGTTCCCCCGCTAATTAAAAAACTTATTTCATTTTCAACCAATAGCCAGACAAGCGCTGCAAGATCAGATGATATTGTCTTGTTTTTAATCATTGAAACCATTGTCCAGGGGTTTTTTCCAAATTTTCTTATTGTGATTGTATTTCCTGACTGGGAAACAGGATACAATGTTGCATTTACTCTGGAACCATCAGCAAGCTCTGCATCCATAAGAGGGCTAAGCATATTTATTTCTCTGCCAACTGCCCTGCCTATCTGTTCTGCCCTTGAATAAATCAAGTCCTCTGATTCTATTTTAATATTTGTCCTGCACCAGCCGATCACATTATGGTAAACCCAGATAAAATCATCAGACCCGTTTACTGTGATTTCTTCTAAATTCTCATCAGCCAGCGGTATTTCAAGTTCACCCAGGCCTATAACTGTATTTATTATATAGGCAATCAACAATTTCTTGACATTGGTGTTTGTTCCTGGCAAATATTTGTCAATCAAAATAGAACTTGCTTCAGTATATTTATTAGTAATAATGGTGGTATATTCACTATCCTGGATCTTTGAAGGATCAATAGGAACCATATGTGTTATTTCAGTTCTCAAAGAGCTTAATAAAAGTCTTGATGCATTGCTGATTCCAATATATGAAATAGTATAATCAGGCACAAACTTGCTTGATTTGCTAATTGAAATATCTGCCAATAGCCCATGTGCATTTATTTTATAATTAGCAATGAGTTCTTGCTCTGTTTTTCCATTGATTTGATCGCTTTTGCTTTCTTCCATAATTTTCATTTTTTATTATTTTTTTTAGTAAAACTTTTTTTAAAAGCTTTATTTTCATCCTGCTGCGAATTAGAATCATTATTACTGCCTTGGGTTTGCACTACTGAATTCAGGGAATCTGCATTATCTTTTATTTGCTTCTGAATATCTGATACTTTTTGTTTTGTTTGCTTTGTTGTGCTGCTTATTTTATTTATAATTTCATTTTTTTTATTAATATCTTCTATTTTTTGGACTGCTTTTACTTCATTTGACAAATTCTTGATTTCTTCTTTTAATTTTTCAATATTATTTGATATTTCATTTAGGTTTTTCTTTGTTATTTCAATCTGATTTCCAATTTTAGCTATGTCGCCGATATTTTGGTTTAATGATGCGATTTCTGATTTTGCAGAATTTGTCTTGGCTGATAGCTCATCAATATTGCTTATAATATTCTGATTTATTTTGGAATATTTGTCATTAAAGCTGATTTTTACATCTGAAATTGCTTTTTGCATTTGATGTTTCTGATTGTCCAAATCCTGCACTTTTTTAATAATGTCTTTTGATGAATTATATTCTTTATGAATTTCATTCAAGTGGCTTTTTAAATCATTGTGCAATGAAATTATTGATGCAGACAATTCCTGATTTTTTTTGTTTATGTCCTCATCAATCAACTTTAACTGCTCTGCTGCTGTTTTTTTTAGCTGATTAATTTCATCAGCCTTGTTTTTATTAATAAGATTAATAGTTTTTTGCAATTCATTGAGCTTGTTTGAAACATCATTTATGGACTGGAAATGTTTATCCAATGCCTTTAAAGAATCCTGATTCTCGAAATTATTTAATCTGTCTTGTACTTCTGAAATTTCCTTGTTTATCTTATCATAAGAATCTTGTGCACTGGTTTTTATTTTTTCTACTGTTTTGCCTTGATTTTCCAGCAATGAATAAATTTTGTTTATTTGAGATATATTTTTCTGAATATTCGGCATTTTTTCCTTGAACATTTTTTCAGCTGACTGAGTATACTCTTTTAGATTATCCAGCGCCCCTGCAAATTTTTCTAAAGATAAAAGCTGAATGGAAATATCAGACTGCGCCATTGATGTTTGCGTTTTGATTTTTTCCTGTGTTTTAAAAATATCTTCGCTTGAAAGATTGACTGAAATTAAGTATAATCTGCCTAATTCATTTGTGATTTTTATTAAATTGTTTTGATCCAAAACTTTTGCCCAGTCCTCAACAATATTTGGGGCAATACCCAAGGTAACTGATGCTTCATTAAGCTCAATCCTGCCTTTTACATGCACTAACTCTATTAAACTGTCTATAGAAGTTTTTGCAATTTCGTCATTAGACATAAAATCTTTATTTTAATTCAATCAAATTAATACTTTTATAATGTAATATTAAATTTATAAATATAATTAAAAAAATATATAATAATACTTATTTAATTAATTGAAAAATTAGCAGTTATTGAAATAAAATATGCCTGTAAAATAATGAAAATATTAATGCAATAACAACCATGAATGCAATTATATACAAAATACTTGGAATAACAAGCCATGCTAAAACAAATATTACTGCCATCATAAAAATATAAACTTCTTTATTCCATGCCAATATTTTGCTGCCGTCCAATGGAAAAATTGGCAGCATATTATACAGTGCAAGAAGAATATTTATAAAAAATCCAAGATAAATTAATTGCCCAAGATAGCTAGTTGATAATGGAGCAATAATAAATTTAAGCAGTAAAAAAACACCGAATATCACAAAATTCGTCAAGGGGCCTACCAAGGATACAATTGCTTCCTGTTCCTTATTGAAATTATGGGCATATATCATTGTTGCTCCTGGGATTCCAATCAAAAACCCAAATAATGAAGTCAATAAAGTTATTGTAAGCCCATTTATTGATGTTCTAAAACCTGCAATTGCGCCATAATGCTGCGCTGCAAATTTATGCATCAATTCATGAAGAATAAAACTAAGGGTGACAACAATGCTTGAAATAGATAGATAAACAATAAAATTATGAAAAAAATCCTTAGTAGTCGATATTGAAAAAATTCCCCCAAACCCAGTTGACAAAATAAATGCAAATGCAAATATTAAAATAATATCTGCAATTAAAATATCAATTATTTCCTGCTTTGTGAATCTTTCTTTGATGCGGTGCAATTTCACTTTCATTTTATCCTTTTTTTAATATAAATTTAAATTTGTTTTATTATTTCACTGCTTTTATATTCATGTTTTATATTTCAACAGTGCTGCAATGCCATGAAAGCCTAATAAAAATTCATTGCCATAAGAAGTCTGGGCAGATATAAAAATTATTTCTATGTTCATTTTTTCTGCAATTTCTATTATTTCTTCTATTGCATCATCTTGTTTTTCAATATCCATGCTCCCTCCGCAAGAATGCCTTGTCTGCCTTGCATTTCCTTCTTCTATTGCATCAATTTCTTCATTGCATGAACTGCATTTGTATCTCACATTAGTTAATTCGAGATCTTCGCTGATAATCAATTTAGTAACATTATTATTTAATAGCATGTTTTTTACTTTTTCATAACCGAATGCAGCCAGGCCATTATTTGCAACTTCGCCTAGAAACCTGTCTATTATTTTCTTTTCTTTTACAACTTCCTGCTCAGCCAGAACTTCTTTTGCCTTTTCCAGCAGTTCATTTATGCCAGTATGCTCATCAGTGTATCCAGTATCAAAAACACCTATTATTTTTATCTGGTAATTTAAAACCTTTGCTTTTACAAAATTGTCTTTTGTCGGTCCAGGACCTCCGACTATCAGGCCGTTTATTTTAAAATTATACTTTAAAAAAACATCATTTATGCTATCTCCAACGCTTTTATAGAAATCATTAATGCTTTCTGAAATCGCTCTTTCATATCTTCCAGCTGATGCACCGCCTTTTCTTACTTTTGCATGGGCAAAAGACCTTAATTTTTTTTCAACTGTCATATGAGTTCCTTTTAATAATGCAATTGTAGCTTCTCTTCCATCCATGACAACCAAAACAAAGCTGTCTCTGGATTCTGCCATTGCATATAAAGGATCTAGTAGAAATTCCGAGTCGCATCTGTAAATATTCACTTTTATTGGCTGCGGCGGTTCAATTGAAAACAATTGTATATTTGTTTTTGCCTGCTCTGATGAAATATTGCCGCAGAAAACTGCTAGCCCATTTAATGGCGGTTTCCTGAATAGTTTAATATACTGCACCATTTTTTCAATTGCATTTTGGACATTCAGCCTTGTTGTTTTTGATTTTATATTTGATGACTGGCTCTGCTCATCTTTCAGCTTGCTGATTTCATCGGAAATTACAAAATCTTGCGGAATATAAACACTGATTAATTCAGTTCCGCTGCCGTGTATTGAAGATAATTTTTTTAACTGCTTTTTCAATTCATAATCTTTTATAAGGCTCATTAATATCATTTATTGCTTTGATTTTTATTTTTACTGAAGCTTCAGCAGGTTTGCTGCTGAATTCTGCAAACTTTTCATTTTGCTAAAGCTTTTTTTAAAAGCTTTATTTTTATCTTTTGTTATTTTCTGATAAAACTCTTTTTTAAAGAGTTTTATTTTTTTGTTATTTTTGACTTTCCAAAATACGGAATTAAAACATCAGGAACTGATATTGTTCCGTCATTATTCAAATAATTTTCAACAATTGCAACAATTGTTCTGGTTGTTGCTAATGCAGTTGAATTTAATGTATATACATATTTCCTTTCATTTTTTTCATCATATCTTATGTTCAGTCTCAGACTTTGCCAGTCAGTGCAATTTGAACATGATACAATTTCCCTGAATTCCTTTTGAATTGGCATATATGCCTCAATATCAAATTTTTTAGCAGCAACAATGCCTATATCGCCAGTGCATATATTAACAATCCTATATGGGATCTGCAGCTTTTGATAAATCTGCTCTGCATTATTTAACAACTCGTCAAAATAAGACCATGAATCTTCCTGCCTTGAAAAAATAAACTGCTCTATTTTATTGAATTGATGCACCCTGAAAATTCCTTTTGTATCTTTTCCGTGCGATCCTGCCTCTCTTCTGAAACAAGGGCTTATGCCAATATATTTTAATGGCAATTGATTTCCTGAAAATACCTCGTCACTGTGCATTGCTGCAATCGGATGCTCTGAAGTTGATATTAAAAATAATTCTTCATTTGCTTGATCAGATTCTTTATTTAATTGCAGTTCTTTTGGATTTGATATTTTATAAAGAGATTCTTCGAATTCAGCAAGCGCTGTTACATTTTTATAATACTCTTTTTTAATCATAAATGGTGGAGAAACCGGTGTGAAACCTTTTTTGCTTAGTTCATCAATTGCAAATCTTATTAAAGACTGCTCTAACAACACTAAGTCATTTTTTAAATAATAAAACCGTGAACCAGCAACTTTTGCCCCTCTTTTTGTATCTAACAAGTCTAAATCAATTAAAATATCTTCGTGTGTTTTGCTGATATTTATTTTTTTTAATTCATCAAGATTCTTATTGTCAGGAAACCATGATTTTATTTCAATATTATTTTCTGAACTTTCGCCATAAGGGACTGATTCATGAAGTATGTTTGGCAGATTCCATATAAGATTTGTTATTTTTGTTTCATATTTTATTAGTTTTTGTTCTATTTCAGATATCTGATTTTTTATTTCAGCTGATTCATCAAGCAATTTATTAAAATCCTGCTGGTTATTTTTCTTTTTTATATCAGAAATATCCTTGCTTAATATGTTTTTCTGCTTTTGCAATTGTTGAAGCTGGGTTTTTAAATTTCTTGATTCCTCATCAGATTTGATTATTTCATCCAAATTGTAATTAGACTTCCTTTTATCCAGTGAATCCTTCAGCTCTTTAAAATGATCGCGCACATATTTTGAATTTAGCATAATATCTGAGAATTATTGAAAATTTTATTTTAAATTTTATAAATCAAATTATAACAATTTATTAATTCTATATTGTTTTTAATCTAAAATCTTAAATAATTATAGGATATATCTTAAATTTTATATTATACTTTTAACAATTAAGGTAATAATAAATATAAAAATCTTAGGATTGAGAAAATAAATCAACACGCAGGCTAGTATATGAACATCGAAGAAAGAATTAAAAAAGACATAAAGCTATTTAATCAAAATATAGAAAGAATTGAGAAATTTAAATTCAATAAGCAAATTAAAGAAGTTATAGAATTATCAAAAATGTATGCATCTGATGCAGGCTCATATTTTGAAAAAAAAGACTATTACACAGCATTTTCCTGCATTTCCTATGCGCATGGGTTATTGGACGCAGTTGTAAAAATAGATGAGGAAAATATTAAATCTGCTCTTTGATTGATTTAATTGTTCCTGAACTTTTTAAAGTGTAAAAATAAGCTGGCTCTTTATTTAAAGATTTAATAAATGTAAATGTCAAAATTAAAATATCAACATAAACACCAGAACATTTTATTATAAATCTATTTTGACCAAGAAATGAAATAATTTTCGGGTTAATTTTATAATAATTCAGGCCGAGCATATTCATTAATTCATTTGATAGCAGTATACTAAATTGTTTTTCATCAATTATGTCGAATCCTGATTCTATTAATAGATATCTATGTCTTTGTTTCATTTTTATCATTGTTTATTTTTTGTATTAAGATTTTGTTTATTTCACTTAAACAAAATTTCGCATACTGGTCATCAGCTCCAATGAATTTTGCAAATTCAATTAACTGAATGTAAGAGCAAAGATATTTGTTTGATTTGGCAAAGGTTATAAAAGTTGCAAGTATCTTATTTTTATTTGAGTATAAAAATAAATTTGATATTTTATACAAATCCCTGGATAAATTAAATCTTTGCTTTGTGTTTGGAATTGGAATGCATAAAATTATTTTATTTTTAGAGATTAATTTAAGAAGTTTCTTGTCTATCTTATAATCATCGCAAATAACTGCACTTATTTTATTAAGTTTGATTAATTTTTTTAATTTAAAATTATTCTGATAAACAATTTTTGAATTTTTTGAATCAATTGAAATTTTAAAAATTTTTTTAAAACCTAATTTTTTTTCAATTGTAGCATCAATATTACATGAATCTGCTGCTATATCATAATAATCCAAGACACCACTTATTTTAAAACGCCAAATATCTCTTTTTCCAGTATGCTTGATATTTTTTTAGAAGGGTATGAAATTTTTATTAATTTTGTATGGCCTCTTATGCCTTTTCCTGATTCATAAGAAGTTATTAATCCCTGCATTTCCAGTTCGCTTAAATATTGCCTATACCATCTTTCGGTTTTTGGCTCTTTATGAATGCTTTCTGCCAAGGATCTATATCTGCTATAAACTTCTCCGCTGAACAAATAAGTGTCAATGCCATTTGTAAGTTTTTTATAAGTCCCTCCTGTCAAGCTTAATAAGGAAATAGAATAAAGAACAAGTTTTAAATGCTCGGGCAGGGTTGAAATCAATTCATATACAATATCCTCCTCAGCTAGTTTTACTGAATGCTTTGCTTGTTCTATTGTTATACTGTCAAGATTTAATTCTTCGCTCAATTCCCCTGCCTTTGTTAGTATTTTCAGGGAAAACCTTGCATCTCCGCCTTCTTTAGCAGCTGAAGCAGCAATGAAACGCAGGGTTTCATCATCAATTATATTTTCAAAAAAACCAATATTTGCCCTGTCTTTTATTATTGCATATAATTCATCTGAATAGTATGGCGCAAAAACAAGCTCTGTTTCATATAATGAAGATAAACTTCTGGGATCTAAAATATCCTTAAATGATATTTTATTTGAAATTCCAATCAAAGAAACTCCACCTTTTTTTATATCTGAATTTACTCTTGTCAATGTATAAATCAGGTCATCAAGATCTTTTATCATGTCTATTTCATCTAAAGCAACTATAAATAGCTTTGCATCTTCTTCAATCCACCTTATGAATTTTTCATACAAATCTGCTGCGCCATATCCTCTTTTTGCATATGTTGGTAAATTATCAGTGATTATTTTATTCAAAATACGGTATCTTGAATTATATATCCTGCAGTTTATGTAAGAAATTGCTATTTTTATATTTGGGATATTTTTAGCCTCGTTAATGACATATTTTACGCATGAAGTTTTGCCTGAACCGGTTTTGCCATATACAAACAAATTCCTGCCTCTTTCACCCTTTAACGACGGGGCAAGTGCTTTTTCGATTTTGGAAATCTCATTTTCTCTAAAAAGCAGTTTTTGAGGAAGATAATAAGGGGAGAATACTTCTCTGTCTTTAAATATCTTTGACTTTACTAATAAATCATTAAGACTCATATTATCTCCCTATAAGTACTTGCTTGTATCTGATAAACAAAATAGCAATATTATAATAAATTAATATAGATAATGATTAAAGATTTAAATCTTTATTTATTATTTTTTGATATAAAAAGAAATGTAAATAAAATAAAGTAGCAGATTATTTGAGGAACTAATTAATTAAAATGAGCTATTGCTCTTTACATGGCAGTATTACCTGCTGGTCAATTCTTTCAAATATGGCACCATCGGTATCATAAACAAAAAAAATCATATTTATTTTATAATCATCTGGATAATTGTTTTGTTTTGTATATATGTTTAGTTTTTTCTGCTTTTTTTGATTTGGCTCTAGAATACCAACTCTCATTTTGCCTTTATTTAACTCAGAATCAAATGAGAGAGATAACGGAGAATTGACATTAATTTCTGATTCACCCCACAATATCTGGCTAGTTGGATTGAAAACTTCAATAAATAATACTACTTCATTTTTACTGAATGCTTTTAGTGCGCTTGGCTGAATCTCTGTTTTTATAATTAAATTAGCCATTGAATTACCTTTATATAATTAAAAGAATAAAATAAAATATAAAATCAATTATTTATTAATTTAGTTTTTAATTTTATTTAAATTTTATATTATTTATTTAATTTTATATTATAATATACTAATTTAACAATAAAATTATTAATATTTTAATTATATTTGCTAATAATATTTACAAATTAATATTTAAAACTGGTTGCATGGAAATTAATGAATCAAAACTTATTGAAAAAGAAGTAACATTGCGATTATTAAGACTAACAAAAGAGACTCTTGAAACGAGGCGATCAATAATAAGATGGCTTGCCCTGTCTTTAGGGATTATTAATCCAGGCGAATCTAGACTCAGTGGGCTTGCTGTTCTGGACGGCTTGCTTTATTTTCAGATATCCCAAAAAAAAGATCCAACTGTTTTGGAACTAAGTGAATATATCAATAAAACCTGGGATTCGATTAATGAGAAAACTTTGAGATACCACTTGCTGCAATTGAAAAAAATGGATATTATTAAAAATTCAAAATCAAAATATTTTTTAATAAATAATAATACAATTGACAAAAATGACGAAACAGTATGGATTGATGACTATTTCAATCTGATTGTTGAGCCTATAAAAAATAATTTAAAAAGAATGATTAAAGAGTTAAAAAATAGATAGGTATAAATAAAATAAGGATAAAAAAAAATTAAAAAAGCAATTCTTATAGATTAATTGAAGTGATAATATTAACAAAATAAATAAAAATATATATATCGCATTAGCAGCAATAGTAGTAATCATAATAAGTATTATTTTATTTGCAAACCATAATCAAGTTTATAGTTTAAATGTATCTTTATTGACAAATAATTCTAATACAATATTTTATCCATTTAAGACTGCTTATTTTAGTATACAGATAAATAATACTGGTTCTAATCACATAAAAAATCTTGATTTAGGGTTTTATTTAAATCATAGTTTAATCAGATCATATAATGTTTCATTACCCCCATATAAAGGCGCATCTATCCCAATAAATTATACATTCAATACAAGTGGAACATATAATTTTGAAGTTATTGCCAATCCTTCATTAATACTGAATATTTCAAATAAATCAATAACAAAAAATAGCATAAGCATTGGAGTAAATAATCCGCAAAATATTTTGTATATCCCCTTATCACTTCCAAGCAATAATATAAAGTCACTTGAAACATTTGCAATATATGGAAACGGAGTGAAAGCTGTTCCATTTGCTCTGATTTATTTTAATAAAATCGATTTCTTGAATAATACTGTTTTTTCACAAAAAATTTTATCCAGGATTCTTTATGACCTGTCAAATCACATAAATGTAATAAATGGGCTGTATATCAAATACAACAACAACTCAGCAGCATATTCATCGTGGTTAAATGGGAATATTAATCCAAATTATATCTACGGTGTTATGTCAACATTTTCAAATATTTATAAAAAAAATTATAGCATTCAGTCAAATCAGACATTGAATATAACAAATAATAAAACACTTGATGTTAGCTTTGCAAAAATTAACAATAGTTCAAGTATCTGTTTCTTTTATCAGGACGGCTGGACTAAAATTATTGCATATAATAATAATTCACAGAATTCAATTTCATGCATTAATCTTGTTGGAAAATCATATTCAATTAATACATACAATTCAATTGAAAAATTGTTCAATAATCCTGTTTTTATAAAAAACAGCTCGGAATTCCAGTATACTAATGTTTCAAATATTGGCTTGATTAGCACTTACAGCAATAATTCATACGGCTTGTTCAATATGTTTGACAGCACATTTGGCACGTTTATCAGCTACATAATAAACAATAAACCTGAATTGAGTTATTTAAATAAAACATGTTATGGTATTTTATTTAATGAAAACAATTCACATATATGCAGCAATTTTATTTTCCCAAATAACCTGAGTATTAATTATTCTGTTATTAACTCAACTGAATTTACAAAAAATTATGAATTGGGTATTTATTCTTTTTTAAATAACAATCTGTCAATTACTGGTTCAGAGAATGCCCAAGCATTGATTAATAAATTAAAATTCAATCAGACTGGCTTGTCTTGGAAGACAATTAATACTTGCAAATTAAATGGGCTAATAAATTGCAGCTACTATAATTTTGATTATTCAAATTCAGTTGCTTCATTTAATATTACAAACAAAATGAATGCCAGCATTAAAATTAATACAATTGCATGTTATAATCCAGGGCTTGAATCAAATCAAACAATAAATAAAACAATAAGCTCAGGAAATTCTTTGATACTTAATGTTTCATGCAATGGTATTGCAACACAGATAACCTCAGCGATTAATTCATATAATGTAACATTAAATTATACTATTTTAAATAAAACAAAAATCATTAACGGGCTGTTTAATTTATCAGAAAAAATAGAATGATTTTCAAATTATGTATCTCATATTTTGCTTGCTATTTTAACAATCTTTTTTTATAAAAGCAATAAATAGTTTTTTTATTTTTTATTTATTTTCTTTTGATTTTCTAATAAGGCTATTATTTAATTGCTTATAAGACATGCCTGTTGTCCTTATAAATTTTCTGAATGCATCAATTTTACTGCAATCAAATGCCTTTGATAATTTAGATACAAAATTATCTATTGGATCTGTATTTTCTGTTAATTTATTAATACTTATTATTTTTGATTTATCCATATTATCCACTTTTATTAATTATTTATTATTTCAATTTTCAAATAAATTAAGATTAATTATTTTTTCATCTGATTCTTTTGTTTTTTGAATAGCCATAATAAGACTTTAAAATATTTATATTTTATATAGTAT
>JAJZMY010000037.1:0-17962 GCA_021848125.1 Microcaldota archaeon | reverse complement strand
TTCAGATATATAAATATTTCTAAATTTTCCATATTTAAATAAATAATATTTGCAGGAGATGAGATTTGAACTCATGCATCCACTAAAGGAAACGGGCCCTAAACCCGTCGCATTTGGCCATGCTCTGCCACTCCTGCATTGAGAAATATTAATTATTGAGAGACAAAATTAATATAAGTTTATTTCTAATTTTAATCTGGGTAATATATCAAAATACTTAAATACTTTTCTATCTTTATTTTATTTAAGTAAAAAAATATATATTTTAGTAAATAGTGATAAGATGACTGAAAACAAAAAAAACAAACAAAAATCTAGAAATAATAAAGATATAAAAAAATATCTAAGGCAGCTTGAAATAATAAAATATTTAATATTTCCATTATTTTTTGCCTTTTTGTTTATTAATAACAGTAATGCAACAATGGTTTCTTTGAATATTATGAGCCAATTGAATTATATAAAAAATGTCTTGAATCAGGTCGGCCCTGCATTAAGCGCGATTTTATTCATTATAGCCGGAATATTTTATGCAATTGGCCAATTATTGCCCCCAGATAAAAAAGCTAATTTTCATACAACTGCAATAAATATAATTATTGGAGCTATTGTTGTTGCTATTTTAAGTGTTGCCTCGACATCTTTTGCAACTGCATCAACTCATTTATTAAGCAATTTTACAACTAATTCCATTTCTAACGTAAGCTAAGCTCTAATTAATATTAAAGAGATGAAATGATTTTTTTTAATGGATATTATATTGGATTTACTATAATTACTATAATGATAGCTATTGCTGGCATCATTCTTGGCCTGGGCATTGCATTAAATGAAAAACAATTAAAAGAATTTGGAAAATCTGAATTATTTCAGTCAATAATCAATGGTGCTTTATTATCAACATTATTTATAATTTTTAGTAAAAATGGATTGATTACTAATTTAATCAATAATATTGTTTCCAATGCATCATCAACATTATCGTGCCCTGGGTTTGAAAGTACAAATTATGCTATTTGCTTTGCTTACAACTTTCTTACAGGTATTAATGGATTTATTATAAATGGATCGCATTTTCTTTCTTTATTGACTACAGTAAGTTCAATGCTAATTTCTATATCCTCATTATATGTGATTTTAGCATTAATTTCATCTTTAAAATTCAATTTTATTATTGGAATTAGTTTATCTTCGGTTTTTACACCTTTGCTAAGTATTTTAAGCAGTATAATTTCAACATTAGTATTTTCCCTTTTGAGTATAGAAGTTCAGGCAGCACTGTTGAAATTTGCTGGAATTGCCTCAATTAGCATTTTACTGCCAATTGGGCTTGTGCTAAGAACATTATATTTTACGAGACGATTAGGAGGAACTATTATTGCTATTTCAATTGGATTTTTTTGTATATTTCCTTTAACTTATTTATTGAATGCACAGTTAGTTTATTCTTATTCATCAAATACATCAATATTGGGCGGATTATTACAGAATAGCTCTCAATTAAAAACAAAACTTTTAAATCCTGTATCTATTTCAAACAATTCATCGATTTCTCGAAATTTTATTTTATCAGTAAGTAATAGTATTACAGATTTTTCAAATTATTTTTGGAGCATAATAAATTCAGTTATTAATGAAGTGGCTTTAATAATTATTGAGATTTTCTTTTTACCGCTATTAAGTTTAGTTCTTACAATAGTTTCAATCAGAGAACTTGCCAAAATCTTAGGTTCTGAAATAAGTTTTGGAAAATTTGATATTTTTTAAGTCAATTTTTAATTAATGTTTATTATGGGGGCGAAAATAAAAGAAAATGAAGAAAAAATAATTGTTTATTCACTTATTTTAGTTGCTATTATTTGTTTTGTAGTAGGGCTTATGAAATTAAACTTAATTTTACTTAGTTTATCCTTAATTTTTGGATTCTGCTGTTTTGTATTATTTAAAATGTGGGACTTTATTGAAAATCTTATTTTTAAACATTCTCATTTAATTCAGATGTTTAATGGATACCAGCTAAACAATGACAGATATGTTGCAATACGAAAAATAAATAATCTTTTTAGTGCGGTATCTATTGCAGCGATAAAAATAAATGAAAATAAGATAGATGCTATTAAATTAGAAAATATTATTGCAAATAATAATATACCTTTTAAAATTGTTATTCAGATTGAAAAATTAAATCTTATAAAATTAGTAAATAATTTAAAAACAAAATTATATTCAAAACAAATAATAGTTTCAAAACTTGAGAAATCAACAAACAAAACTTACGATTTAAAAATAAACCAGCTAAAAAGAGAAATTGAATGGATAGAACATGATATTAAAAATATTGAATTTGGAATAACACCACTTAAATTATGCTATTATATTATGACTTCAGCTTTATCTGAAAATAAATTTATTGCTGAAGAGGAGTCTAAGCATCATATAAAAAACATTACAAATCAGTTTAATGCTATTTTTGGCTCATATTCTGAAATTTTATATGGATCCGAACTTTTAAGATTATTAGAACTTGATTCTGCAATGGTGTTTTAATGAATTTGACATATATTACTAACTCAAAAACCTTGATTAATTCTATCCCTATAGAAAGAATGTCAGAGCCTATTATTAAAAATATTGAGGATTATTTCAATGGTATTTATTTAGGAAAAACAAAAATATACAATATTCCATTCTTCTTAAATCTAAATTTATTGACAAGTCCACATATTGCAGTTGTTGGTATGACTGGCGCAGGCAAAACATATTTAATCAAGAATTTTATAATTAGAAATGATATTTATAAAAAATCAAATATGCTAGTTATTGATTTAAATGGAGAATATAAAGAGATAGCAAAATTAGTTTCCGGAAAAATATATGAACTGGGTACAGATTTTAAAATAAACTTGTTTGAATTTTTAGATAATAACAAAAATAATGTAATTAAAAATGTTCTGGAAATAATTTCATCATTAATTAAAATTAATGAAAAGGAACATGCGATTATTTATGATCAATTAATAGAATATTTAAAAAATGGAAAAATAATTAACTTAAGAACATTTTTAAATGAAATAGATGGTGAAAAATTTAAAATAATTAAATTAAAGCTTAAACAATTGACTGAATCTGCTATATTCGCAGATACGACTTCATTTAAAATAAAAAATTTATTTGATGGATTTGTAGATATTGATCTTTCAAAATTAGAAACAGATTTGGAAAAAAAAACTATTTCATATGTTTTAATCAGATCTATTTCAGAAAATTTAAATAAGATAAAAATCAGCCAGAAAATAGATAATTATATCATATTAGATGAGGCATGGAAATCATTAGAAAACATTTATTTGTCTAGGCTTTTTAGAGAGGGGAGAAAATATGGATTTAGCATCATTGTTGCAAGCCAGCTTGTTAGTGATATCAATAATGTAATAATTTCAAATTCTTCTTCAATATTTATTTTCAAAATTCAAAATATAGAAGATTTTAGAGTTTTGAATGAAACTGGAATTGCAGACAGTACAGATATAAAAAAAATATTAGATCTGAATGTTGGTGAATGTTTTGTATACCTCTCATTTAAAGAAGAAAATAATGGAATAAAAAAATTTGTTATTAAAAAAATTGATGGATTACCTTTATTTAAATATAACTTTACTATTGGCGATAAAATGGAAATAGAAATTTCAAAAGAAAAATTTAATTTTATTACTAAATCTTTAAGACTGGATAAGGAATTGGAATTAAGGATTCTGGACTTTATAGATGAAAATGAAAAAAATATTAATATAATGTCTTTCCTAAATTTTTTAATTTCACTGAATTTAAATAGAGCAATAATTATTTCATATCTAAAACAAATAGGAATAAGTGATAAAGATATAATCAGCGCATACGAAAAATTAAAAATAATATCAATCAATTTAAAAAATAAATAATTCAATAAAAGCGATAATATGGATACAATTTTCTTTTCTTCATTTATTATAAAATGTAAATTAAAACAAAATTTTAATCTAAATAATTTAAAATCAATTTTTGAAGGTTTTCCAGCATTAAAATTAGTAACATATGGAACTAATCTAAAATATATCATTAATGAAAATAAAAATAGCAATAAAAATGCTTCAACTAAAACATCAAATATCAAAAATAATGAAATTGAATTTTATAAAGACAAAATTATTTATAAATTTTATTTTACTTATCCAGATAAGCAGATATATAATCGTAATTTATTGAAATTTATTTCAATTTTAGCCATTATTGATAATTATTACATTATTCAATTAGATTCACTATATTATTACATTATTAAAGTACTTTATGAATTTTCAAATAATTTTAAAATTGATAGACCAAAAGATAAAATTTTAAATTCAAATTATGATCAGATTATTAAAGATGTAAATAATACAAATCTTTTGCTTTCTAAAGAGATAATTGAATTAAATAATACTATAAATAAAATTAAAGCAGATTTAACATCCTATGGGTTATTCATTGTTGATTTAATTGAAAAAGTTCTGCATGAAAATATTAAAAATAAAGATAATGTAATTTTTACTTTAAATGAATTTGGCATTGATCAAATTTTAATAAATAAAGTAATAGAGAATATTGAAAATAAAGATATGGATACACATGAATAATTTAATTAAAGATTATAAAATATTTTTTTTGGTGGCATTATTATTTATTTTTGCTTTGTTGCTTTTTATGGCCTATAATATAACATATAAATGTTATAATCTATGTGCCAAAGTATCAGAAATTCAAAATAATTTCATGCAAATAAAATTAATATTAAATAAAACAAAAATAAGCGATATGCAATTAAACTTGATTTTGAATAACAGATATCAGTTAAATACAAGTACAAATAACAGCACTTTAAATATTTACATGCCATTAAAACTCGGACAAAATGTTTTAGAAATAGAAACATCTAAAAATTCAAGGGCATTTGTTTATTTTTTTTATTTTACAGAACTAATTAATTTATTATATATTGGAATTAGTGTTATTTGTTTATTATTAATTAAGTTTATTAGTGACAATAAATTAAGGGATGAAAAAATAATAATAAGAATTGATGAGGACAATAAAGTATCGGGTAAAACAAATAAATTAATTGAGATTAGCATTAAAGAAGCTGAAAATATTATTAAAAAAATAACTTCTGTAATAAATAGGGAAAAAATAGGCCATAATCTTAGTATTAACTTTAATGAATTAAAAACTGAATTTTGTAAAATTTATAATATTGAATATAATGATTTATTTGATGATGAAATTAATTATATAATTGAAAAATTAAAAAAAGAAAATATTTTAGCAGATTATCATAAATTTATTTGTCTAAATAAAAATATTAGTAAACAGATTATATGCAGACTGACTTATAATAAGTCTTTATTTGAGAATTCATTTAAGATTGGTAAAAATATTCTAAAGATAAATAATTTTATATTATTGAATAATATTAAAATCAAAAAAATTAAAAAAATGATAAATGAAGGACAGGTTTTGAGAATTGTTGATTTTAATTCTGTTACTGACACTTTTAAATTAATTTATAATAAAAATAATGCAATTTTCTTATTTTTAGAATTAAATAATTATATTGAGGTATATAAATGGTAGAATTAGTTATAAGTTTTATAGAATTTGGGCTAGTTGTAACAATTTTAATTAGCTGTATTAGTAATATTTTCATAGGGGTTGGTTATTTTAGGGCAAATAAATTTATTTATGAAATAGGCAAAAAAATAATTTTTTCTTCTTTATTTTTATTTTGCATTAGTTCGTTTATTTTTATGACTTTTAAATAATAAATAGGGATAAAATGAACAATATTAGTTATTTTTATAAAAATTTTAGAACACCTTTTTTTATTTTATTAATGTCCATAGGTTCAGGTCTTATTTTTATTTTTACAATTAATTTTTTTTTGAGACTATTGTTTCTTGATTTTTTTATTTTATCTACTCTAATCTGCTTTTTATTCTTTATTTTTTATAAAATTTCAAGATTAGACAAACCAATTAATTTAGATACAAAAATAATTATTTTCATTAATATTTTCATTATTTTAATTAGTTTTTCATTGTTATATTTTAAATTTTTGTGATTTTATGTTTTCAAAAATAGATAAAACGAATTTTTTAATTGAAAATATTACTTTTTTTGAAGTGTTGGCAATCCCAAATAAAGAAATTAATAAAGATTTAATTTTAGAAATAATTGGTAATGAAAAATTTATAATATTTTATGATTTTGAAAATAGAAAAATGTTTTTTGGTTTTGATTCAAAAATTGCTGATAAAAAAAATGATGATATTAAAAAAGTAATTACAGGTCTAGAAACAAGTAATTCTGGAATTAATTTTACAAATCAAAATAAATTTGATATTATTTTAGCTTATAGAAAAATAGATTCGATTTATGAACAATTTTTGTCAGACATGTTTGAAATTAATCAAAATTCAGGATTCTTCGCAGTTATTTTTATACCTATTGATAAGAAAGAAGCACAAAAATCAAAAGAATATATTGAGGAAATATTGAGTAAAAAAACATTAAAAGAAACAATATCAATAAATAGCGGATTTTTGAATAAGTCTGCAACTAAATCTTCACATATGGATTTATTTAATGAATCAGAAGAAACAATATTTTTTAATGAACTGCTAAATTCAATAAATAATGCAATGCTTTCTAATAATATTCAATATAAAATATTTTTCGTAATTCCTAAGATATTAGAAATTAAAAATTATTTAAATTCTAGATTTTTGATATTAAATGAATTTGAATCTGATAAAAAAAATATTAATGAATTAATAAATGAGATATTAAACCATAAAACATTTGCATTTGGGGCTGATTATGCTAAAAATCTGCTAAATTTTTATGGCACATTCAAAATTAATTATATTATTCCTGGAATTTTTCCTTTAAGTAATGGTGATATACCAATTGGAACTTATATGAAAAATGGGGTTTATGAAACAGGAAGTAAAATAAGTATAAGCATTTCGTCTATGAATCTTGGATTTATATTAACAGGTTTACCTGGAAGCGGAAAAACAAATGAAGCAATGAGCATACTTGATTCAATTAGTGATTATTACAATAAAAAATTAATTAAAAAACCAGGAATAATAATAATTTCACCAACTGATGAATGGAATAAGTTCGCAGCAGATCATGATATGTATTCAATAAAACTTTTTAGTGATGGGATTCCTATTAATTTTTTCAGATGTCCTGAATATGCAAATGAAGAAAAATTTTATTCTGATTTGGCAATGATTTTATCCTCTGCATCTAAATCAGGGCCTTATGAAAACCCAATGGAAAAATGCATGATTAATGCTTTCAGGCAAATTTATAAAAAAACAAAAAATCCAAACCCTGTTGATGTTTATAATGAAATAGAAAATACAATAATAAAATTTCATGCAAAGAAAAATAATGTAGGGATCCAGTATACAAAACATGGTGAAAATATAAAATCATCTCTTGAAAATTTAAGAAATATATTAAATAGAACAGAGTATTCATTAAACAATACAATAAAATTAGACGAATTATTTGAAAATGGGATTGTGTTTGACATATCTAACGCAAGCAATAATGATAAACCGTATATTTATGCACTGATTCTTAATCAAATTTATTCTTTTATTTCCAGATTTAATACAAAAGGGGATGACGAATTAAGATTTATTATTTGCATTGAAGAAGCTCAACTAATTTTTGATAAAAATCGCTATAAGGAATCTGCTGCTGTAAAGGATCTTAAATTTAGGATACAGGATTTTAGAAAAAGAGGAATCTCTTTAATGCTATTAACACACAACATAAATAATATCGATTCTGAAATTAGGAGGCTTTGCCAATTGAAATTATATCTAAAACAGGCTCCTGATATTGCTGAAATTGCAAGCCAGGATCTTGTATTTAGTTATTCAGAAGAAGATGAAATAATATCAAAACTAAAGCATCTGAACTCGAGAATAGGCGCATTTAATTATATTATAAAAAATAAAAGCGAAAAAATTGCAAATGATACTGTTTTTATTAGGACTCTGGATTATTTGGAAAAAAATCAAGAAAAGACAAATTTAATTCAGCAATATATGAAAATAAACAATATAAAAGCTGCAGAAGAATTAAAATCTGAAATAATTATTAATAAATTTGAAGATCAGTATAAGAGGAATGAAAAGGATAGTAAAATAGAACAAAAACAAATTTATTTTTTAAAAATAAATTATCTTAATGATGAAATTGCAATTTATGAATTAAAACACAGCTGTAACTTATTTGAACTGAATTTTATAAGAAATAGAAAATATTCATTTCAATTCTTAAATAAAAATAAAAAAATAATAGAAGATATTATTTTAAGCGGCAGAGAAAAAATTGAAATAAATTTAAAAAATAATAAAATAGAAATTAATAATTGACGATTATATTAATATTAATTAATAAAATATTATAAAAAAATAATTATTTAATCTGATCAGCAATTCCACATTCTTTTAAGAAATTTTGGTTGCCCAAAACATAAATTGCATTAGATTTAATTATTGTTTTATTTACCTGGCTGTAATTAATGAATATTGTCGGTTGCGTTTTGATTATATTTAAACATGTTGTTATGTTTGAATAACTATAATTTTTTATTAAATGGCCAAGACCATTTTTTAAATAAGTGCAGGCAGTATTATTTAGCACAAAAAAATTAATTGTATCCGGATTTCGATGAGTAGTTGTAATAATATTATATATTAATGATGTGGCGCAACTTATTTCATAAGGAAATGCAGTTGAATTGTAATTAACTGAAATTGAAATCTGATTTGCGCTATAAAAATTATTTTTAAAATTAGTAAAACTTGTTGAACTTGAAGAAGCATTATAAAATTTATAGAAATAAACAGAACTTGATAAAATTATTATGAGAATAATGCCAATTATTAAAATAATTAATTTGTGATTCTTATTTTCATTTACTTTGCTTTTATGTTCAGAATTAATATTTTTCTTTTTTGTTTGGATTGACATAAAAATCATCCTATTTATTAAAATTTATTTTCTAATATTTTTAGATTTTTAGTTTGATTATGAAGAAAATAATATTCTATTTATAATGCATTGGAAATTTGCTGCAGAATCATTAATATATAAAATATTGCCATATAAACCTTTATATGACATAAAATTCAGTGAACTTGAATTTATATAAATTATAGGTATATTCTTATTTAAGTAAATATCAATGCATGAACTATTCGAAATAAAATTGCATGTTGTATTTAAAGTAAGCAGAATTGGAGTTTTTGCTTTCTTTTTAATGCTATTTTGCAAATAATTAATGCATTGATTTTGCGTTGAATTTGAAAATTGCGATGCTATTACAATTGATTTTGAATTGTTTATCTGGCTTAAAAATCCATTTAATGGGAGAAAATTACTTGCTTGCTGCGCAAAAATAAAAGTAATATAGCTATAAATAATTACAAAAATAAATAATGCAATAAAAATTAAATGCCAGGTTTTTTTAGCTTCTGATGTTATGATAATTTTATGTTTAATCTTTAAGGCCAGGTAAAAAATATAAATTAAAATAATTATAAGGAAGCCTATTATCAAAGCAAAGAATGGCGGTAATAAATATGCGAATTGAAATTTCAAATAAAGAGGTATGTTAATTGATAGTATTAAATCAATAAATGGCTTAGCAAAAGTTTTGGTTGACAGCAATAAAGAATAGGAAGGCAACGCAATTAGACTTAAATTGGATTTTATGCCATTCAGCGAACTGAGTAGCTGATTTGCAGAATTAATATTTATTTTTGTGTTCAGCATTAAATTAATTTTCTGCTGTTTTAATGCAATATTTGCTAAATTATAAGGAACTTGCTTAAAATTAAGTTCATCTTTTAATAGTATTATTGTATTATTATTTGAAATATTTTGAATAGAATAGTAAAGAGTATTTGCTGTTTTATACTGCTGGTTTGTGCTATTGAGCGCACTACTCAATGATTTTGTAGCATTTGATATATTTTGATTTGGGCCCTTGATTTTAATATTTGAATATAATATTTCTAAATTATTCAAAGATTTAGATAAATTAGTATAATTTATTTTAGACAGCAGATAATTGGATTTATTGATCAGCACATTATATTGCTGTGATAGCAATGAATTTGAGTTGAATGATTGATTAAATCTGCTTTGGTTGTGTTTGTTTATTGCATTATTAAAATATGTTTGCGCCAATAATGCAGAAGTATTTGAAATTGATAAGACAGTTGATTTTTGCGACAATGACTGAAAAATTAAGTGGTGCATGTTTGTAATTAAGCTATTATTAAAAGTGAGATTAGAACAATATGCAGTATCAACGCAGTACCATGCCTGCTGCAATGGAGGCAAGCTATAATTACATGTTGATGTTAATAAAGATGTGCTTTGATTTATTGGAAAAATTGGATTTTCTGGCATTGTTTTAGATATATTTGAAATATTATTAATAGTCATATTTAATGCTAATAATTGCTGTTCGGAATTTGAATTATTTATAATAGATAGAATTGAAAAATAATTGGAATAATTACTTTTTAATTTATTGTAATGATTTGAAAAATTCATTATGCCAAAGCCAAATGGAGAATCAGGGCCCCCATAATTTTCTAAATAAGCATGGCATTCTGGGATTGATGCGCAGGAAGCACAAGAATTACTTAAAGTGCATGATGAATTTGATGATGCTAAACCAGTTATATACAAGCAACGATATATGCCGGTATATAAAGAGCCGTTGGATTCATTTTTAAACATATTCATTTGCTGCTTTAATTCTAACAAATTTGTCTGGTTTATTAGATTTGTTTTTGAAAAAACATTATTAAAAATAGTAAAAGCTGTTTGCTTATTGGAAACAAGCACATCTTTATTTTGTGTTGTATTTACAATCAAAAAAGTATTAATATTATTATTTAATTTAATTATTATATATGTATTATTGTTTAGATTGAACTTGTAGTATAATGATGCGTTAAGCGTCTGGTTTGGGATAAAAAAAGACATATTATTATAAAAAGATGAATTTAAGCCATGAACATTAACACTATTATTAAGAGGAAAGGGGAGCGCATTTGAAAAACCTACAAAAACCAGTAATAAAAATATTGAAATGAAATAAAATTTAAATTTTCTCATAATATCCTATTCTAAATATTTAAAATATTATATATTGTTTTTAATTTGTTTGGTTTTTATATGTTTTTATAAATTATATAAATTCTTTGCCTAGCTTTTTTTTCAAGACGCTTAATAAAACAACTGCATTATTGTGTTTCTCATCTTTTGATGCATAAACTAAAATAATTGAACCTTCATTTTTTGCTATTCTGACTAATTTATCAAGGTCTTTATTTATTTTCAGTTCCTTAATGTATTTTTCCTTGAATTTAGTCCATTTCAACGGATCATGTGAAAACCATTTTCTTAATTCATTGCTAGGCCCTATATTTTTCAGCCATAAATCAACTTTTTTTGTATTTCTTTTGATTCCTCTTGGCCATAGCCGGTCAACTAAAATTCTGTTTTCATTGTTTAATGAATTAAAGTTATCATATATCCTCATTATTTTTATCATTTTATCTTTAATAAAATTTAATAATATTTTTATATTAGAATAATGTTGTTTTTATTTATTTTGTTTTAATTTATAAATAATATTTCATTTTATAGTGTATTCAAGATCTCATTTAATTTACTTCCATCAATATTCAGCCTGTATTTTTGCATTATTAAATCTCTTAATTTATTTTTGTCTTGTATTTTTGATTCTTTTGATACCTGTCCAATTATTTTAATTAATTCAGTGTCACTAATTTTATAAAGAGATTTTTGCTTTATTAATTCGATTGCTTTTCTTTCAATATTTTTAGATAATTCCTTTAAAATTTCTTCTATTGCCTGTTTTGTTATTTTATCCTGTGCATACAGCTTAAAAAGTTCTATTATTTGTTCTTCTTTTATATTATCCACATTAAAGCCATTTCTTTTTAATTCTGTGAACTTTTGGATTAAAATGTTTGCCACAGTATTTGGATCAGCAGATGTTTTATTAATGATTATTTTATACAATGAATATTTTTGCGACATTAGCAACTGGTCTGCCAGATCATTGTTATTCAATTGCGCTTTTAAAACCCTTTCTTCGTTTTCTATATTAGGGATTAATGCAAAGCTTCGCTTTAATATTTTGCTATCCAAAAATACTGATTTTAAATCTGTTTCAGGATACATTCTTGCCCTGCCAGGAACAGGTCTTAAAAATTTAGTTGTAAATAAATTATTATTTAATGCAACCCTTGTTTCTTCTGGAATGCCAATAAATGCATATTTGAGTCTTTGAATCATAAATTTAATTGCATTCAATGTCTTTTGCTTTTCATCAGCAATCAAAATAAAGGCATCATTATCTGAAAGAGCCAGTTCTTCTGATAAATGCTTGATTTCAATAATGCTAAAATTATATTTTGATAAATTTTCATCGCTATGGATAATGCCGTTAACACCGCTAATTTTTGCATAATCGCTTATTTCTGATCCAAACCTTCTGTCAGGGTTCAATTCAGTGCCAAGAATTCCTTTGAAATTTTTCAAGCCGATTCCGAATACTTTATTCTTATTGGCAATCTGATCTTTTATTAATCTGACATTAGTATTTTCAAATAAATGAGTTACATCTTTCGGCTGGCATATGCCAGCATTGGCCTTGTTTAGCTTATTTTTTATTTCTATTAATTTTTGCTGCCGTATAATTTCATTTTCAATGAATTTTTCCATATTGGCAATTTCTTGAAAACCTTTTATTTCTACTCTTGCGCCATTTTTTATAGACACATTTACATCCTGCCTTATTGAACCGATTCCCCTTTGAACAAAACCTGAAATTCTTAATAATTTGCCGATATGCAAGGCAACCTGCTTAACCATTAATGGGGTTGGAATATGAAAATCAGTATCGATTTCTATTAATGGTATTCCAAGCCTTGATATATCATAAACAGTGTCAAGTTGTGATGATGAAATAATTTTGCTTGATTCTTCTTCTAAAGAAATGGAAGAAATTGGTATTTCCAGGTTTTGTATTTTTAAAAATCCATCATGGCCAATTAGTATTGTCCTTTGAAATGCGCTTGGATCGCTTCCATCAACAATTACTTTTCGCATTACTTGCAATTCATTAAAAATTTTCATATTCAGAGCATTTGCAAAACCAATTGCTAATTCCAATGCTTCATTATTAACTTGGTGGGGCGGTTCTTCATCAATATCAACAAGGCATGAATGTTTTTTGTATAAATTATATACAAATTTTTTATTTTTTACATCTTCAAATTCTGCTGATTTGTCTATTTTTCCTGTTTCTCCTGATACTGCTCTTTGAAAACGCGAAACTGATGAAATCCTTTCATCTTCATCTATCTGGGAACTGCAACTGCAGAATAACTTTTGCTTTGTCAATAGCCTTTGATGAATTTCAAGTCCGCATAAAAAGCCAATTTCCTTATAATAATTTAAATCCATTTTTTCACAATTTATAATTTATATCTATTATGCTGGTCTGTTTGCTAAATTATTTATTTATATTATTGAATAATCAAAATGAATATATTTATATTTTTATAAAAATGGATTTTTGGAAACTTGAATTTTATACTATTTATATATATTTTTAGAATAGAATTATTTTATATACATAATTTTCCATTTTTTGAATATTTTTATTATATTATTATTTAATAGCAAATAGGATATTCTGCAAGGTTCGGTGATCATCTATATGATAGACCAGAAAGCATGTTATAAAAAGCCAGATGCATTAAATTTAAATCTTATTTACAATGAAATGAAATCGCATTTTGGTTTCCTTAACTGGTGGCCAGGGGATACAAAATTGGAAATAGTTTTGGGTGCAATATTAACCCAGCAGACTTCATGGAAAAATGTTGAAAAGGCAATCAATAAAATGAAGCAGAACAATGCCATGGATTTTGATTATATTTCAGCATGCGATTTAAAAAACCTTGAAAAGAGGATAAACAATGTTTCATTTTACAAGCAGAAGGCAAGATATATAAAAAATATTTTCCAGTTTATTAAAACAAGATATGGCTCACTGGAAAATTTATTCAAACTGGATAAAAAAGAGCTTAGAAAAACACTGCTGTCTATGAATGGCATTGGTAATGAAACAGCTGATTCAATTATTTTATATGCTGCAAATAAGAAAAAATTCGTAATTGATGCATATACAAAAAGAGTAATGCACAGGATCTTTGGAATTGACAAAAATATAAAATATGAAAAACTGCAGGAATATTTTGAAAATAATTTAAAAAATAATTTAAGCCTATACAAGGATTTCCATGCGCAGTTTGTGGAGCTTGGAAAAAACTATTGCAGGACAAAGCCATTTTGCATTAATTGCCCCTTAAACAAAATGTGCAAAAAATCTAATATTTTATGAATTTAATTAAAAATATAAATTCAATAAAAACTGAAAACTCATTATAAAAAGTAGGATTTTTTATTATATGAATTAATATATTTAAACAATGTGAGCGGGAAATCCCATACTCTTCAGAGGTGGAATGAAAGCGAACCACAGATATAAAGTATTATTTAGATAGCTTTATATATAATTATGTAGATAAATATATAATAGGTCAAAAGAGGTTGTATAATGAAATCCATAATGGCATATAAATTCAGAATATATCCTGACACAAAACGCCAGACGAAGATAGATTTGCAACTCACTTTATCAAAAGAATTCTACAACCTGCTTCTTGAAAAGTCTATAAAAGCATACAAAGAAGGAAACAAAAAAATATCAATGCCTGCTCTGAACAGGTTTGCAAAGGAAATAGAAGAAGATAAAAAATATCAGAAATATATTCTCAGACAAGATGCAGATAAAATACCGCGTGCTGAAGGCATACAAAAGCTTTTTCAGAAGAATAAAGGAAAGTAAATCAGGAAAAAAAATAAAACCGGGTTTTCCTCGCTTCAAATCAAAGGATAAATATTACAGCATAACCTATCCTCAAGATAATGGCTCATTCACAATTGTAAAGAAAAATAAAAAGCAAATAATAAGGATATCAAGAATAGGTGGAGTGCAGATAGAAATGCACAGAGAAATAGAAGGCAAAATAAAAACACTTACAATAAAGAAGAACGCAGGAGAGTATTATGCAATCTTTACTACAATAAAGGAAATAGAACTACCAAAGATTGAAGACACAAATCCAGTTGGAATAGACATGGGCCTAAACTCATTCATTGCAATGTCAGATGAAACAAAGATAGAAAAGCCAAAGTTTGTAAAGAAAGCAGCAAAGTACATTACACATTGGCAGAGGAAGATTGCAAGAAGAATCAAAGGCTCGAAGAGAAGGGAAAGAGCGAGGTTGAATCTGCAAAGGAAATGGGAGCATACAACAGACCAATCCAATGACTTCGCGCATAAATTGTCAAATAAGCTCATCAATTCAGGATACACTTCATTTGCAGTAGAGAAACTCAGCATACAGAACATGGTAAAGAACCATAGGCTCGCGCAGTCAATATATAATGCTTCATGGAACAGGTTCATTCAAATGCTTTCATACAAGGCTGAGAGTGCTGGTATGAGGGTAATAAAGGTGGACGCGAGAAATACAACAAAGAAATGCAGCAACTGCGGCAACATTCAGGACATGCCACTATCTATAAGGGAATACAACTGCGATAGATGCGGCATGCAGTTGGACAGGGACATAAACGCATCAATAAATATACTTAAAAGAGCTACCCTCGGACAGAGGGAAAGTCACGCTCAGGGAGATATGACCTCTGCGGTGCAACAGGCACTGAAAAGCCATGTCCAGGAACTGAGAACTGATAAAACACATCCTTTGCAGGATGCAGTGATTGCATGATGCAGAGGAAGCCCACAGAATTTATTTGGAGGAGGATGTCACAAATACTATACAAATTATTTTTGGAATAAAATAGATAGGAAATAGATAGAATAAATATTACAAACAGAAAATAAAAACAAAAGAAGAAGACTGCATAATTATTTTTTCAGGCTTTAGTAATTGTATGCTCATAGATCGCCAAAGCTCTCTATTTATACATCAATCCTATCAAAGTCATCTATTATAACCGCCCTAATGCCTCGTTTCAGGTCTGGCTTCGTCCTTAGATGCTTTCAGGACTTATCCTATTGGCGCGTGGCTACCCAGCAGTGCATTCACAACTGGTACACTAGTGGCGCCGAACCTTCGTTCCTCTCGTATTAAAAGGTTCTTACCTTCTGGCATTAACACTCTCAGTAGATATTACCGTGCTGTCTCGCGACGCACTTAACTCAGCTCGTGTAGGTTTTTAATGGACGAGCAGTCCAACCCTTGGTGGCTTGTGCACCACCAGGATAACCTAAGCCCATATCGATGTATCAAACCGCGAGGTCGATGTGAACTCTCACCCGCGACGAATCGGTTACCTCCAGAGTAACTTGTCTGACAGCTTGGAGCCCCATTTAAAGAGCTACCAACGTTCGTTAAGCCCCTGTTTCCAGTCTGCATCCCACGCTTTTCGAGATACAGTCAGCCTTGCATTTGTCTTTTAACTTGAAAATGGTTTCCCAAACCATCTAAGCAAAGCATAGGTCACTTTTGTTTCCTTATCAAAAGCAACCGTCCAGTCTAACTATCCACCTGCTGCTGTTCTTTTCCAAGTAAGCTACGAAATATATTAAAAGTGGTGTTACATTGTTGCTCCGCCAGGGCCGCAGCCCTGGCATCGACGCTCCCACTTACACTATGTATAATATATTTTATAGCAACAACAGGCTATAGTTAAGCTTCATGGAGACTTCATTTCCCACTGAGAGATCGTGGCATATTCACCACGTAGTAAGTTCATCAGATCCAATGTTGAGACAGTGGAACAGTCGTTACGCCATTCATGCAAGTCACCTATTAAGTGACGAGGTATTACGCTACCTCAAGAGAGTCAGAGTTACTCCCGCTCTTTACTAGCGCTTATTCCCGTTGAAACAGGCGTTCACGTACTAGTGGTGAGCAGGCGTCACCCACTGTGCTCATGCTTTCGCACTTGCAGTGAGTTGTGTTTTAACTAAACAGTCGCTGTTCCCTAGTAAATGATATCTGCGAATCCTATCCGCAGACATGGTTTATCGAAAACTTACACCACTATTTTGCCGAGTTCCTTAACATTGGTTATTCTGTCACGCCTTGGGCTCTTAACCCAGCAGCACTTGTACTAGATCTAGGTACGGATTGACATGATCGTTGTAGATTCCTTTTTCACGGACTCAGGAAATCAGCTATTTTGGTTCATTTAGCTGCTTCTCTTCATAACGAAACTCCGCAGCCATTTGCACTTATTTGCAAGCCTATCCCCAAATGTCAGAAATCTACCATTTGTTGCCATTATTCCTACATGTCAAGGGCTGGAATATTAACCAGCTTCCCTTTTGCCGGTTTTGTGTTTGGCATCCGGCTTAGGATCGCCTAATTCTCCGCTGACGAGCGTTGCGAAGAAAACCTTGTGCTTCCGGCGTATGGGATTCTCACCCATATATGCTATTACTAATACCAGGATTTTCTCTGAGGCACGGTCCACATGTCTTTTCAAACATGCTTCTAGCCGTGCCACATGCCTTCTTACCAGTGCTTGCGCACTCTGGGGTCTCGGCACCTAATTTAGCCCCGTATATCTTCACCCAGAACTTCCTTGACTGGTACGCTATTACGCGTTTTTTAAAGGATGGCTGCTTCTGAGCCTACCTCCCAGCTGTCTATGGAAATTCCAGATTTCAAGACACTTAATTAGGATTTTGGGGCCTTAA
>JAJZMY010000023.1 GCA_021848125.1 Microcaldota archaeon | reverse complement strand
TTGACTCAGTATCATCAATATCTGCGCGTATATTCTTTTTCTTTAATATGTCTGAAATTTCAATGCATTTATCCAAAAATCTGTCTGAAATTGGCAATAAACGTATCTGGGTCGGAGAAAGCCATAGTGGCAATGAAGGTTTTTCATTTTTAACACATGTTTCTAATAAAGCATAAATAACGCGTTCAATCGCTCCGCTTGGCGAACAATGTAAAACAAGAGGATGCCTTTTTTTCCCAGTATTATCAATATAGTTCATGTTATATCTTTCGCCATTTTCATGATCAATTTGAACTGTTGATAATGCTGTTGCCTTATCCGAAGAGTCTATTATATTAAATTCAAATTTAGGATCAAAATAAGCATACCTGTAATTCCACATTTCTATTAGCACTGGCCTTTTTAATTCCTTTTTAACAATACTGATTATGAATTCTTTGTTTTCCTTCCAAAAGTCCTGAGTAAATCTTATTGCTGTTTCATATTTTGATTTGTCAATGCCAATATCCTCTAGAACTTTTTGGCATAAATTAAACTGTTTTTTAAATTCTTCCTCGGCCTGATTTAAGTCCATGCAAATAGTATGCATATCCGGCATTGTAAATGCTCGCAGCCTTTTTAATCCAACAAGTTCTCCGCTTTTTTCTCTCCTAAAGCTGTATCTTGTAAGTTCATAAAATTTGAAAGGCATTTGCCTGTAAGATATTACTGAATCGCTTATAAGAAGAAATTGGCCAAAATCTGCTGAAAATCTTAAAAAGAAATCTTTATCATCAGATTTTACAATATAATGCCTTGAAGGAAATCTATTTAAATATTCATTTAGTGCCTTATGGTTATAATCATACATTAATGGTGTTTCTAATTCAACTGCGCCATAATCAATTGCAGTATTTGTTACATAATTTTCCAATAATGATTTTATTAGTCTTCCATTTGGGTAAAATCTTAAATTTCCAGAATCAGAACCAGGCTCATAGTCACTAATGCCTAATTTTTTCATTAATTGAATATGCACTGGAGGTTTTGAATAAATTCTTTCCTTTTTTATTTCATAGTCTGCAAATTTTTTAAGGTTTACATAATTTAGGAAATCAAACTTGTTAATTTCAATCAATTCTCCTTTTTCATTAAGAATATACCAGAATGATTTTACTTTCTCTTCTTCTTTCAATGCATTTGATTCATTTTCTTTATGTTCATTATTTTTGTTTTCTTGTTTTTTATTTTGCTTTATATCTGATTCTGAATATGCTCTTGATTGTTCTGCAAGAGGATGCCCTTTAATATCAATACTCAATTGTTTGTTCCATCCAAAAGGCGCTGCAAACAATTCAATGTCTGATTTTATTGCAAATTGTTTCATATGTTCAAAGATTTTTAATGCAATTTCCGGAGCTTCTAAATTATTACTCAAATGTGCAAAAGGATACAGTGTTAATTTTTTTCTTTTTAATTTATCCATAAACAATATGGCGTCATTAATTGCTTTTTCAGCAATAATATCAGAATCATTTTTTTCTATTGAAATCAATAGAACTAGGGTATTGTCTATTACAACATCTTTTTTATCTGATTTTTCATATGTTTTTGATTCAGGCTCTAATAATTTAAATTCAATTTTATTAACGTCTAATTGAAGGATTTTCATAATATCAACAAATTATTTAATAATATGAATATTGTTTATAAATAGATAATATTATAAATATATTAATGAATTTAATATAATTATATTTTTTATTATTTATCATTATTTTATAAATAATTTTAAATACTTTAATTTTTAATACCCTTATAATTTTATTTTATTGTTTTTTATTATTTTATTTGACTTATTATATATATTATTATTTTCAAATAAAAATATATTCTTATTTGATTATCTATTTATATAATTAAAATTTATATTATCTATAAACAAATGATTTTTATGGCAAAATTACATTCAAAAAAGCATGGAAGAGCCAAATCAAGAAAACCTGTTATTAAGGATAATGAAATCCAGAAAATTAGTGATGAAAGCAAGCAGCAAATAACAAATTTAATAATAGAGTACGCAAAAAAAGGAATTTCACCAGCAGTAATAGGCGAAAAACTGAAAAAAGAACATAAAGTGCCTTATGTAAAATTAGTATTAAAAAAAGGAATTGTAAAAATATTAGAGGAAAATAATATTAAAACAGAGATCCCATATGATTTGCTTGATTTAATAAAAAAAGCAGTCAACTTGCAAAAACATCTGGAAAAGAACAAGCAAGATACTGACAACAGAATCAAATTAGAACGAATCAGATCAAAAATATGGAGATTAACAAAATATTATATTAATAAAAACAGCCTTCCTGAAAAATGGAGATATGATCCGACAACAGCTGAATTATTAGTAAGACAAAAATAATAATTTATAATTGGTGATTTTTATAGCATTTCAAAAAACAGTCGATAAATGGAAACTTAAAAAATGGTTTCAGGTATTTGCACCAAAAGTATTTGAAAATAAAGAAATATGCGAAATTCCAGCAAATAATGAAAAAACAATCTTAAATAGAAATTTAAAAATAGGATTAAATTTATTAACAAATAATGTTTATAATTCAAATACAAACCTTATTTTAAAAATAATAGATGTTACCAATCAGTCAGCGCATACAAAAATATTAAGAATTGAATTGCAGGACAGCTATATTAATTCAATTGTCAGGAAAGATCACAATGCAATTGAAACAAGAACCCCAGTTGTATCCAAAGACAATAATAAAATAATAATAAAAGCAATAGCAATAACCAGACAAAGAGTGGCAAATACTAAAATAAAAGAAATAAGGAAAGAAATGAACAATAATATTGAGGAATACTGCAAAAAGCTTGATTCTGATAGTATTGTAAAGGCATTTGTTGAAAGAAAATTCCATTCAGAATTAATCAATAAATTAAAGAAAATAGTGCCTATTTCTAAAGTTGAATTTAAAAAAATTGAATTGAATTAATGTGTTAAATGTTATTTAAATTTTTAGGGGCTGCTCAAGAAGTCGGCAGATCTGCAATTTTATTAAAATTAGACAAAACTCTTTTGCTTGATTATGGGATAAAACTCGATAAAAAAATAGAAATCCCATTAGCAGAGCCGAACATAGATGCATTGCTGTTAAGCCATGCCCACCTAGACCACTCTGGATTCATTCCAAGATTATACAAGCACCAGAGCTTTCCAACTTTCAGCACTTTTCCGACATTTAAATTATCTGAGCTATTGCTAAAGGATTCAATAAACATTGCAAAAAAAGACCACAGCATTTTATATTTCAATAAAAGGGATTTAAGAAATTTCAAGATAAATGAAGTCCCAAAAAATTATGAATCTGAATTTAATTTTGGCGAGTCAAAAATCACATTTTATGATGCCGGCCATGTATGCGGAAGTTCAATAACACGTATTGAAAATAATAATAAGCAAATTGTTTATACTGGTGATTTCAAACTAACAAAGCAAAAACTGCATGACGGAGCTAAAATAATAAAAAGCAATGTATTGATAACAGAATCAACATATGCAACAAAGCAGCACCCTAACCGCGAACAATTAATAAAGCAATTCATTGAAAAAATAAAAAATGTTCTTGATAATGGCGGCAATGCCCTGCTTCCTGCATTTGCTGTCGGAAGGGGCCAGGAACTTCTTGCGATTCTGCATGAACATAACTTGACGCCAATAACTTATGTAAGCGGAATGATAAAAAAAGCATCTGCAATTGCACTCAATAATCAAAAATACATTTCAAATTCCAGGTCATTGGAAAGAGCATTTGAAGAAGTTGAATTTGTAAAAGGCAGGATAGAGCAAAAACAAGCACTTAAGCAGCCGTCAATCATATTAACAACAGCTGGAATGCTTAACGGAGGGCCTGTACTGAATTACATAAGCAAGCTAAATAAAAATTCGCACATATTTTTAACAGGCTACCAGGTAAATGGCACAAACGGCCGCATGCTCCTGGATTCAGGTTTTATTATTGATAATAATGAAAAAATCAAAATAAATACACCATACAGTTTTTATGATTTTTCAGCGCATGCAGATAAAAAAGATTTATTTGAATATGTAAATAAAAGTTCGCCAGAGACTGTTATCTGCATTCATGGTGATAAGGAGAATGCAATTTCTCTTGCAAACGAATTAAAAGAACAGGGTTTTGATGCCCGTGCCCCGCAACTGAATGAAATCATCAAAATATAATTTAAAAATTTCTGGAATTAGGCATCAAATCTTCATTTAATCTATTTAAATAATTTTATTTTAACTGGTTTCTTTTCTTCTGCTTCCCTGAAAAAATAATAAACAATAATTAACAAAAGTATTGAAATTACACTAACAGTCAAAACATTTTTTGGTATTCCAAACATAAAAAGAAATATCATTGCAATAGCAATAATTGATAAATAAGGATATAATGGCATTTTAAATTTTCCCTGCTTATTTAATCTTCTAAAATGAATCAATGCAAAGCTTGACATTAAATAAGCAAATAAAATTCCAAACATGCTTATTGATGCAATAATATAGATATTTCCAGCAAACAGCATTATTATGCTCACTACTGCTGATATTATTGTCCCATTTACAGCAATATTTTTTTCTTTATTAAAAAGCCTTGCAACTCTAGGCAGCAATTTATCAGAACTTATTTGATACAAAAGGCGCGATGAACGAATTATCATTGCAAGCGTTGCAGATGCTGTTGCAATTAATGCCCCAATATCAACAATGAAAAATAACCAGCTTGGTGCCAATGCTTTTTTCAGTGCAAGCGAAATAGGATCAGCAGATATGCCGTAATTTGCAGGAGACATAACAAGAAGCATTGCAAAAACAACTAAAACATAAATAATTATGCTTATTATGACTGAAACCAGAATTGCCTTTGCTGCCTTTCTGCTTCCGCCTTCAACTTCTGATGTAAAGCTGGAAATTGTCTGAAACCCGGAATAAGCGAATAATATTATAATGCTTGATGCAAATATAGCCCCTATTCCAGCGCCATCTTTTCCAGGCACGAAATTCTGCTCTGGGAAATAACCGAGCCTGAATGTGATAAATAATGCAAACCCAACAATAAGCATTAATACTAGGATTTTGATTATAACAAGAAATTTGTCCAGTGATGCTGCTTTTTTCAGTCCAGACAAGTTTATAAGAGATAAAACAAAAATAAGCAGGATTGCAAAAGGAATTGATGCTACTGATAATTTTATATTCAGCATGCTTGACAAGTACGAGCCGAATCCGAGTGCAATTGTTGAGACAGCTGTTGCAGAGCTGAAATAATACAAGATTCCAGTCATGAATCCCAGTTCGCTTCCGAATGCCTCATATGCAAATGAATATGCAGCCCCTTTAAGTTTCGGCATTATTGATCCCAGCTCTCCGATTTCAAGCGCGAGTATTATTGCTAGAATTCCAACCAGTAGAAATGCGCTTAATGCAGAATATCCAGCCAGGTAAATTGCTGTTCCGCTAAGAACAAAAATTCCAGACCCGATTATTGCGCCAAGGCTCACTGCAACAGCTGTCCAGAAGCTTATGCTTTTAAAATTTTTGTTTTTTACCATTATCTCATATCTGCTTATTAATAATTGCTTTTTGTAATTTTATGTTTTTATTTTTAATATTTAAAATATTTCGAATATAAATTATTAAGTATTTTGTATTTTTCAAGATTAATAAATACTCATAGTATAAAAATTATGCATTTTTAAGGCTGTGGGACATAAATTAAATAGCAACTGCCGAATTAAAACCAGTTAGGTACTACACATTTACCGTCGATATTTTCAGTCAAAATGGAAAGTCAAGTCATAATATCATGTTTCTG
>JAJZMY010000032.1 GCA_021848125.1 Microcaldota archaeon | reverse complement strand
TGACGAAATATTATTTATGAGGAAATTAAATAGTGTTAAATAATGGCCAATATTTTATCCAGGGCTCCTGGAGTTCTGAAATTGTTTGGAGAGCATGCTGTTGTTTATGGCAAAATGCGCTGCAATAACAATTAATAGATTTGCAATTGCAAAAATACAAAAAATACTTAATTGCTATTTATTTGAAAGATAAAAATCAAACAATAAAACTTTTAAAAAAAGCTTTTGCAAAAATGAACTTCTTAAAAAGAAGTTCTCAAGAAATAAAGTTTGCAAAATTTAGCAGCAAAGTTGCTAAAGTTTTATCAAATTAAGATACTTTTGCAGTTACTTTTGCAATTATTGCAATTATATTTGCTGTGGTCGTAGATGATGTTTGAGTATAATTCATCCATATTTGTCCTGAAAATGCAGTTCCAATTGGATTATTAGCAAAAGCATTGCCATTACTTCCAAAACATGTTATGCCTGTAACAGTTATTGTACTACCACTTATTAAAGTATTAGCGACTACAGGAGAAAATGCATTCGAAGTTCCTGAATTCGGCAATCCTGTAATAGAATTTGAAGTTGCTGCACATGCAAATTTTACATTATATAAAGTTTGACCAGTTTCACTGAAATTAAAACTCAACAAATTATCACCTAATGTATTTGTTGAAATTATTGGCGATGAACATGAATATCCTGGGGTTGCAAGACATGAAGTTCCAAGGAATGTTGATCCTGAAAAAACACCGAGCATGTCAAGCGCTGCCAATACAACTGCTATTATTAAAATAGCCCAGCCGTATGTCATTAAATATTCCATTGCGCTCTGCGCTTTTTTTGATTTATTATTCTGCGGGTTCATATAATCATTTATTAATTCTTATTTAATTATTCCTTTTTATATTTTTTTTACGAAACTTAAGTATTTGATATATTATTTTTTATTAGTTTACTGCCTTTTTAATATTTTTATTAATCACTTAACTTCGTTTTTTATCGCATTGCAAGTAAAATTTATTAAATAACGTTTAAATTATTATATAAAATAATAAATTTTAATAATTAAATAAATTGGCAGGATATTATATTAAATGCTTTTAATCTTTGACATTAATATTTTGTTATTATTAAATATTTAATTTAAATATAATAATTATATTTTTTTTAATTATTATTTTAAATAGTTTTAATATTTTAATTTATTTATATTTTATTATTTCTGCTAAAATTAAAATAAGGATAATATGAATTTTAAAGAGTATATAGAACAGCACAGGCAAAAAGTTTATTCTAAAATTTGCGAATATTTTCAGGTTAAGGATCCTGTTGAACATTACAAAATTTCGCGTGAATATTCTGACAGGCAGGGCAGTTACAGGAGGCCGGGGCTTATTCTATTGACAGGGCAGATGCTCGGTGCAAAACTAGATGATTTAATCATTCCTTCAGCAGCAATGCAGTTGTCTGAAGACTGGATTCTGGTTCATGATGATATTGAAGACCATTCAAGTTTAAGGAGGGGAAAAGAATCCCTGAATAAATTATATGGCATGGAAGTTGCATTGAATGCTGGTGATGCAGGTCATATTATAATGTGGAAAATGCTGAAAGATTATCTTATTGCCTATAAATATGGATCAGAGCTTTATGATAAATTTTATGACATCATGGAAAAAACAGTTGAAGGGCAATTTCTGGATATTAATTTTATATATAATAAAAAAACATTCAAGAATGTTGATGAAGAGCTTTATTTTAAAATCATAAGCAGCAAAACATGCTATTATACAGTATACGGTCCAATGCAATTAGGTGCAATAATTGCTGGTGCTGATAATGAAATGCTTAAAATATTAGAAGACATAGGAAAGCCGGCAGGAGCATCATTTCAAATAGCTGATGACCTCCTGGATATGACTGCTGATGAAAAAATATTCGGCAAGCAGAAATATGGGGATTTGTACGAAGGCAAGATAACTTTAATAATTCTTAATGCATATAAAAGCGCATCTCCTGAAGAAAAAGACAAAATAAATGAAATTTATGCAAAATCCAGGGACCAAAAAACACAGGAAGACATTAATTTTCTTCTGCAAGTCATAGACAAATACAATAGCATAGATTTCGTAAAAAACATTGGGGAAAAATACACAGCAGATGCAAAGAAAAATATAGAAAAATACACAGATAAATTGCCAGACAATGAATACAAGCAAATACTGCTATCAGCAATAAACGAACTTTATTCCAGAAACAAATAATAAATTTATAAATTATATAAATATTTGATTTTTATTTTTAATATTAAATGTTGATTTTATGAAAATAACATGGATGATAGGTGGAGAACAGGGAAGCGGAGTTGATACAGCATCAGTTTTATTCGGAAAAGCAGTTTCAAGCGCAGGCTATTATGTATTTGGAAACAGGGAATACTATTCAACAATAAAAGGCAGGCATAGTTATTTTGAATTATCAATGAGCGACAAAAAAGTCAACAGCATTCCAGAAAACTATGACATAATAACAACATTCGATGCTGAAACAGTTTTCCAGCATTTCAAGCAGGCAAAAAAGTATTTTATATATTCTGAGACCAAAAAGAAAAAAACCATTGATTCTGTTCTTGGTATGGAGCCTGAAACAAAAAAAGAAATCCTTGATTTTATGGCAGCAAATAAAATCGAACCAACAGTTGAAGGCGTTGTGAAATATTTAAACACCAAAAATATAAATACAATTGCTGTTGACTATGAAAAAATAATACGCGAAGTTGCAGAGGAACAGAATATAAACATAGCAATTGCTGAAAAGTCAATGAATACAATTGCAGCATCAGTCTCATTTGCGCTCCTTGGTCTTGACAGGAATTTTTTAATACAGGCTATTGCAAACATATTTCTAAAAAAACAAGATGTAATTCAATTGAATAATCTTGCTGCTGAAAAGGCATTTGGTCTTGTAAAGCCTGTCTTTGGGCTCAATCCTCTGGAAAAACAGGAAAGAATCCAAATTGATGGCAATACTGCTGCAGCCCTGGGAAAAATAGCAGGAGGCATAGCATTTCAGAGCTACTATCCAATTACGCCTGCAAGCGACGAGAGCGTTTATCTTGAGGCAAATCAAACAGTTGACACAAAAAATGAGAACAATTACGGCACAAGGTCTATTGTTGTTGTCCAGGCAGAAGATGAAATTTCAGCAATCGGCATGGCAATCGGAAGTGCGCTGACAGGCGCAAGATCAGCAACAGCAACATCTGGCCCTGGATTTGCTTTAATGGGCGAAGGGCTGAGCTGGGCTGGCCAGACAGAAACTCCAATTGTTGTAACTTACTACTTAAGGGGGGCGCCGTCAACAGGGCTGCCGACTAGAAGCGGCCAGGCAGATCTTAAATTTGCAGTCAATATCGGGCACGGCGAGTTTCCAAAAATAGTCCTTGCTAGCGGAGATCACAAAGAAGTCTTCCATGACGCAATCCTGGCATTTAATCTTGCTGAAAAATACCAGACTCCTGTTATTCATATAATCGAGAAGGCAATTGCAAATACCTATTCAACACTGGATATAAAAGATCTTGATTATTCGCAAACAGAAATTGACAGGGGAAAATTAGCAGATCCTGATCCTGACCCGGAAAAGCAATACAAGAGGTATGCGTTGGACGCCGGGCCTGTTTCACCAAGGGTTCCACTGGGGAGAAACAGCATTGCATGGTATTCAGGAGACGAGCATAATGAAGTAGGGCATGTTTCAGAAAATTCAACAAACAGAACAATAATGTATGACAAAAGAATGAAAAAACTAGAATTGGCTGAAAAAGAAATACATGATGATGAAAAATTCAATGTTTTTGGCGACAGCAATTCAGAAAATGTAATTATAACTTTTGGTTCGCCAAAAGGAGCATTAATTGATATTATTGATGATCTTTCAAAGGAAAAAATAAAACTGCAGATAGTGCAGATAAGAATTTTCACTCCATTTCCAGCAAAAGGGCTTGCAGAATTGCTGCAAAACAAAAAAAGAGTAATTGATGTTGAAAATAATTACACTGCGCAGCTTGGTTCATTTGTCAGTGAATACCTGCACATAAGCCCAACGCACTATATACTTAAATGGAATGGTCGCCAAATGAATACAGAAGAATTAAAAGACGCAATAAAGCGCATTATAAATAATGATGAAAAAAGAATTGTCTTAAGTGACGGAGTGTAAAAATAAAGCTCTTTGGAAAAGAGCTTTTGCAAAAAAAGAAATAAAGCTTTTAAAAAAAGCTTTTGCAAAATTTAACAAAAAACCTGGAACTTTTATCAAAAATAAGATATTATGCGGAAAAATATATATAAAAATATTGAGCAGGAGTATAATGGTCTCAAAAATAACAAAAATAATGCAAATCAATTAATAAGAACTGAAAATAAATGCAGTCAAAATATGCAAATGCCAATAAAAGCCATTATTTTTGATATTGGCGGTGTAATAATTCATTATCCTGCTGAAAAATATTTTGATTATTTATCAAAAAAACACAACATCTCAATAAATAAAATCCAGTCATTTGTTAATCCTTTGAGAAAAGAGCTGGAGCTTGGAAACATATCAACACGCAATTTTCTAAATCAGATTTCAAATGAATTCAAAATCCCTCCAAACAAATTAGACTGGCAAAAGAGCTTTAAAATTTTTTTAAGAACTGATCAGAATATGGTAAATTTAATCAATAATTTATGGGAAAATTATAATATTTATATTATTTCAAATATAACTAGAACAGGATTTATTATGTGCAATAAGGAGCTTGAAAAAAGCAATTGCAGAATTGACAGAAAATTTGCATCCTGCTATATACATTCAAGAAAGCCGGATCCAGAAATATATCTGCACGCACTGAGAAAAACAAAATCCCATGCAAACGAAACAATATTTATTGATGACAAGAAAAATAATATTGATGCTGCAATCAAACTTGGAATGAATGGAATTTTATTTAGCAACTTAAACCAGCTGATACAGGATCTTAAAAAATTAAATATAAAAATAAATATAAGTTTATGAATTAAAGTTTAAAATAAAATATTAAATTAATGAATAATATAATAATATAATGGTGTAAAAATGGAAAAGAAAAAAATTAAAAATAATCAAAAAGAAGATATGGAAGATGCAAAAATAAAAATCAAGTTTTTCACAGATCTTCAATTTAGCAGCGGTGTAACAGATGAAGTTAAAAATATATTTAAGGAATTGGAAAATGTAGATCATAAACAATCAAAAGATTTTCAAGATTCTGGTAAAAAAGGAGCAAAAAATCTGAAAAAACTTTTTAGAAAAGAATAATACTGATATTATGGTAAATTATAAAACAACTGAATTTATTGATTGGTGCCCTAGCTGCGGAGATTTTGGAATTTTAAGCAGCGAAACAATGGCGCTTGCTGACCTTGGAATAGACAGGTCTAAAACAGTAGTTGTTTCTGGAATAGGATGCTCAAGCAAAACCCCGCATTATATAAATGTAAATGGGGTTCATACCCTGCATGGAAGAGGCATAACATATGCATCTGGAATAAAGCTGGCAAATCCAGACCTAAAAGTTATTGTCAACTCTGGAGACGGAGATCTGCTCGGGATTGGAGTGGGGCATCTTGTCAGCGCCGGGAGAAGAAATCTTGACATCACAATAATTCTTCATAATAATGGTGTATACGGGCTCACAAAAGGCCAGGCCTCCCCCACACTCCACAGAGGATTGCAGACAAAATCCCTGCCAACAAAAAATATAAACGATTCCCTAGATCCCTTGGCATTGGCATTAACAGCAGGATACACTTTTGTTGCAAGGGCATATGCATACGATGCAATGTTCACAAAGGAAATAATCAAAAAAGCAATAATGCATAATGGAACAGCATTAGTTGATGTCCTGCAGCCGTGCCCGACATATAATAATATAAATACAAAGGAATGGTATGAGAAAAGAATATACAAACTTGAAGAGGATTATAAGGTTGGCAGCGCAGAAGAGGCAAATGAAAAAATGACAAAAGCACTGATAAAAAGCTTTGAATGGGGTGATAAAATACCAATTGGAATTTTTTATGAAAACAACCTTATTCCGTCTTATGGCGAAAGAATAGCAGAGCATATCCCTGCATATTTTACTGATCCGCCATCAAAGCAAATAATTGAGCAGAATAGAAGATCAACAACAGATATTTCAAAATTACTGAAAAATTTAAATGTGTGAGGATTAATATAAAAAAATAAAAAAAGATAAAATGAGAAATCAAGGAAGCACTAATAAAAATCAAATATCAGAAGCTTTGGAAAAAATAAAAAAAGGAGAAATAAAATTACATGAGCTTTCTAAAATAGGATTTAATGAAAATCAATCAGCAGAAGTAAGAAGAAGGTATTTGTCTAATAAATACAATATTGAGATTGAAGCATTCACGCACATTAAATCAACAACAATAGACCTTGATGATGCTGCAAAGAGAAATATTTCTAATATCATCGGAGCAACACAAGTTCCTCTCGGCTTTGTTGAAATAAATATTAATGGAGATTATGCAAAAGGAATTAGCCCTGTTTTTCTTGCAACAACTGAAGGCCGACTTGTTGATGGAATTGGAAGGGCAGCAAAGGCATTAAATGAAAAAGGAGTCTCAACTAAAATTTTAAAAGATGAAATGACAAGAAGTGTTATAATTATTGCAGATAATTTAAAAAATGCCTCCAAAATAAATGATTATATAAAACAGAATTTTGATGAAATCAAAAAAGATTTTTTAAAGTCAAGTTCTTATATTAATTTAAAAACAATTTCAACATATGTTTTTGGAAAATCTATTTTTATAAGATATGCTGCATCAACAGGGGCAGCAATGGGCATGAATATGATAACAATTGCAGCGCATGAAGCAACAATTAATTTAATAGAAAAATTGCAAAAGCAAAACATTAATTCCAGATTTTTTACAGAAAGCGGAAATATGTGCATAGATAAAAAGCCAGGCTTCATGAACCAGATAATGGGGAGGGGGATTTCTATTTCTGCAGAAGCAGTAATTTCAAAGGAAACAGTTGAAAAATATTTTAAAATCAGCCCTAAAAAAATAGTTGAAATGAATTATCTTAAAAATTATATTGGCTCAAGCCTTGCAGGAACAATAGGAAATAATGCGCATATGGCAAATATACTGGCAGCAATATTTATTGCTTATGGCCAGGATGTTGCCCAGATAGTTGACAGCACAAGCGGATATGACAATGCCGAGTTAACAGAAGAAGGAGATTTGTACTTCTCAATCAATCTCCCTGCTCTTGAAATAGGAACTTTTGGCGGCGGAACAGCAAGAGAAACGCAAAAAGAGATTTTAAAAGCATCAAAGATTTATGGAGAAAATGATAATGACGGAATTACAAAATATAAATTTGCAGAAATAATTGCTGCAGCAGTACTTGCAGGAGAATTGAATCTCCTGGCTGCATTGTCTGCAGAAGAGCTTTCAAAAGCCCATGGTTCAATAAAAAGAGGATAAACTGCAATGCGCACTTTGTCAGTAAAATAAAAATTAACAAATAAGTATATTATATATTCAATAAAATTTTATTGTATTATTTTTGGTAGCATGCGATTCTTATTTGAAAACCAGCACTTGCAAAATGAAGAACAGGCGCTGCGGAATGCAATTCAAAAAATACTTGAATTTTCGTCTAAAAATAATACAAATAAATCTCTGCAAGAAAAATGGTTACAATCATGCCCATTTTGCGATAAAAATTTAAATTTAAGCCACTTTCCTATTGATTATGAAAAATTAAATTTCTGCCCACTCTGCAGCCATGATTTTAAAGAGCTCAAGGAATTATTAAAACTTGAATATAAGTTTGTTTCTAATAAAAAAATAAAAAATGAAAAACCAGCGCGAAATGAAAGCAATAAAAAACTTTTAAGAAAAAACAAGCATCCTGCAACAATTATTTATATTGATGGAGTGCGTGTTGCAATAGACAATGCAATTGCGCCTGCAATTGAAAAGCTCAATAAACTCGGAGCAAAAACAGATTTTTGCTGCCAAGGTGGATATGATTCAGAAGCATATATTTCTTTAAAAAGCGGAAATTTTCCAGACGAGCTAATATCTGCATGGTGTAATTCAGGATTCATTATGTCAAAATATTCAGTCAGGGCAAGATATTCTTCTTTTGATCCTGCGATCATCAAAAAGCATGCAGCAATAAGATTTCAAAAATCTTTAAAAGACTGGATAAATCATAAATTAGATGTATCTGGCAAAAGATATTCT
The DNA here is from genome assembly GCA_021848125.1 of Microcaldota archaeon. Classification (GTDB taxonomy): domain Archaea; phylum Micrarchaeota; class Micrarchaeia; order Micrarchaeales; family Micrarchaeaceae; genus JAJZMY01. The sequence continues at coordinate 24,230 of JAJZMY010000032.1, read as the reverse complement.
CTGCCTGCAGTTTCAGATCATATAAGAAAATAAAATACTTATTATGTATTTTACAATATCCTCTAAATTAAATTTGCGACCCTGGGTTTAAAAGTTCATTTAATTTTTTTTCATTAAGAATTTTCATTTCCATGCAAACCTGCATTATTGTTTTGTTTTCTTTATATGCTTTCATTACGATCTCAGATGCTTTGTCATAGCCTATATAAGGTGTTAAAGAAGTAACTATTGACAAATCATTTTCAATATATTTATTAATTCTGTCTACATCAACTTTTAATTCGCTGATTGCATTTTTGCTAAAAATCTTAATGCTATTTGACAGTATCCGTATTGAGAATAATAAATTGTATGCAATTATCGGCATATATACATTCAATTCAAGCTGTGCGCTTGAAACTGCTTTTCTAATAGTATAATTTATTCCTTCAATTTGAAATAGAACCATATTCTGCATTTCCAAGTAAGATGGATTTATTTTTCCAGGCATTATTGAGGATCCCGGCTGCGCAGGCTTTAAAATCAATTCATGGATTCCAGTTCTGGGTCCAGAAACTAAAATCACAAGATCATTTATAATTTTATTAAGTCCAATTGCCAGGCTATTCAATGCATCACTAACAATCATTTCTGCAACTCTATTTTGCGTGTCCCTAAACCTATTTTTTGAAAGTATGAATTTTTCATCTATTTTAAACATTTTTAATTCATTATTTATCAGCTTTATTATTTCCTGCCTATATTTTTGTGAGGCATTTATTCCAGTGCCTATTGCAGTCCCACCAATGGGTATTTCAAGCAAATAATTTGCAGTATTTTCAATATTGTCAATAAGCAATGATATTGTTTCTGCATATCCTGATAATTCCTGGCCAAGGCTCATTGGCACTGCATCCTGCAAATGAGTCCTGCCAATTTTAATAATTTCTTCAAAATCTTCTGCCTTTTTGTTTAATTCTTTTTCAAGAATTTTTAATGCAGGAATGAGCAGTTTTTTTATTTCTATAAATGTGCTGATCCTTATAACACTGGGCATTGTGTCATTTGTTGACTGGGACATATTAATATGGTCATTAGGGTGTATAAGATTGAAGTTTCCTTTTTTACTTCCAATGATTTCAAGTGCCCTGTTTGCAACAACTTCATTAACATTCATATTTATATTTGTTCCTGCGCCAGCCTGAAAAATATCAATTTTAAATTGGTCTAGCAATTTGCCGTCAATTATTTCATCGCATGCAGCAACTATTGCATTTGCTTTTTTTTTGTCAAGCTTGCCTATGTTCATGTTTGATATTGCAGCGCATTTTTTAATAAGTGCATAAATCTGGATAAATTCCCTTTGCATATGCAGTCCAGAAACTCTATAATTATTTAATGCTCTCTCTGTTTCAACCCCATAATAAACATTAGAAGGAACAATAACCTCTCCAACTATGTCTTTTTCTACAATTTCATTTTTATTTTTTTTCATACTGTCACTGATATTAATATAAACATTAAATTTTATTAATATAATTATAAATATTTTATTAATGTATTAAATAATTTCTGCGCTCTGATCGTCTAGTTCGGTCAAGGATATAGCCCTCTCACGGCTAGGACTCGGGTTCAAATCCCGATCAGAGCATAGTCTACTAATTTTCAATAAATATATCTTTATTCACAGATAATAATTAGTCAATATTTTTTAGAATTCTTTTATAGTAATATACAAAGCAATCAGAAACAGCAGCAAAGATAATTTATTCATGTATTCTATTATTTCATTTTTAATATTATATTTTGAACTTGCACGTATTAATTCCCTTTCCGCCCTTCTTGCTATTGTCCTTGCATATCCCAAATAAGCGCCTTGTGTTTGATGAAAGACAATAAATTTTTTTGGTCTTTTCAATTCATGGTCGAATTTTTGTATTAGAACTTCTATTTCTTCAACATCTTTTTTTGTAAATTTGTTGTCAGGCTTAAATACAGGATTTATAATTGAAACTAATTCAGAATTTATAATAAATATATTGTTTTGGATATTGCTTAAAATTTTAAGCATATCATTGTTCTTGATATTGCAGTAACAAATGTCTATAAAACTATTAAGTTCATCAAGGCCCCCAATTGCATTTAAAATAATATCGTCTTTTCTTATTTTTTTGTTTCCAATATTTGTAAATACTGGATCAATCTGATCATGTTTCTGCATCTAAGCCCTTTGTTAATGATATTTTAAAATTATACCTCATGAATGATAATAGACACTGGCCCTGAAAAATTATACGCAGGCGTTGTTAAATTTATTTGCATTAATGCTTGGGAATTGTGGCCTGGTATATAATAAGGCAGCACTGGATTTGTTGAAAAAACTTTAAATCCATTGGTTAATGAACTCATATTTCTAATTGTTAAACCACATGAAGATGATGTGGATATTGTCAGATTAATACTAAAACTTGCTTTGGATTTTTCATAGTTATTAAAAGTGTAGGGGATTGTGTTATTGTAATAATTGCAAGAGACATTTGAACTATTAGTTGCAGGCCCTGTATAAATAAATTCAATATTGATGTCCGAGATAAAACTATAATTTAATGAGTTTGCTGTGTTTGTAGAAGGTATTGTTGTAGATACTGTATTAGATTGTGCTGTTGTAGATACTGTATTCGACTGTATTGTTGTGGCCACTGGCTTAGATGTAGTTGAAGCTGACGTTGAATTTGGTTTAATTGATGAAGAGTTTGAAGGCAGTTTCTGGCTATACATGATTGCTATTAAAACAATTATTATAATAGCAACAACCATAAGAATAACTAATTTATTCATAAAATCATTATTAATTTAATTAATATACCTATTCATTGCTTTTTAATATTTTTATATTTTATGTTTTTATTTTATTTTTAATATTTATTTTTTCTGCATTATCTGCGAAATCTGGCCCAATAATTCTTTTTCTTCATCATTAAGCAAATATGAAAACTCAGACATCAGCAGTTTTTCATCATTTTTTGATATTTTTGAATATAAAATCAGCCCGTCTTTTAATTGCCTTCCAAATACGGCTCCGCTTACAGAAACTGCAATTCTATCCCCTTTTTTTGCAATTGTTAACGGAGTCCCTTCATTTTCTATTCCCTCTACTTTCCCAATAACCATATTTTCTTCATTTATTAATACATATCCTGGTTTTATTTTTCCACCCAATATTTCGATGCCAAAAATAGCAGGATGCGAAACACGGAAACATGTATTTGGCAGAATCAAAATTTTTCCAGGAAATACCAATTTCTTTTCTATTTCCCCCATTCTATTTTTCATATTTTTTTCTATAACTTCTTTGTATTCATCAATAATCTTATAAATAATATTTTCATTTATAATTTTTACATTGCTCATTTCAGCTGCTTCTTCAGCATCTTTGTCAACTGAAACATTGAAACCAAGAATAATTGCATTATTAGGATCCTTGACATTCATTGCAAAAGCATCCAGCACATCTCTTTTTGTTATGTTGCCGATTGCCTTTTTTCCTATATTAAAATTTTCATTTTTTAGCAGCCTGGAAATTGCCTCTAAGCTCCCAATTGTATCTGTTTTTAATATTACCCCGACTTTGTCAACTTCAAATACGTCTTTTATATCTGATTTTATTTCATCAATATAAGAATTACTAATTGCCTGTATTATTGGAGAGCCTGGCAATGCATCTTCAAGCCCGTTTGCACTGATTTTTACACCGCATGCAGCATAAACTTCTTTTAAATATTCAAAATTATTTTCATGTCTGTATGCTCTTGGTTTTAATAATGCCTTGATTTTTGCTGTTGCAATTGCTGTTGGAGTTGCAAATGCAATAATATCATTAATATGCAGGCTTCCATTGTATAGTATAATGTCAATTGTTGTTCCAAGCCCTGTAATTTCTTTTTTTTCAATAATATTCCCTTTTCCAGGACCTTTTACTTCTATGTTGAGTTTCATTTCTAAAAATTTTTGAGACAAGCCTGAAATTAGCATTAACAATTCTGCAAGCCCTTCGCCTGTTTTTGCACTGATCGGAACAATTGCAATTTCTGTTTTAAAATCAGTTATTCTGTCAAATCTTTCGCTGTTAAATCCATACTCGCTTAAATTTCCCATTAATTCAAATAATTTAGTTTCAAGCAGATCAAGCGTCTGCTGGTTCTGCTGTTTTAATGCACTAATTATGCTTGTCAGCTCTGTCTTGTGCCATCCATTTATCAAGTCAATTTTATTTGCAGCAACTATAAAAGGTGTTTTATACTCTTTTAATATATTTATTGCCTCTACTGTTTGCGGCGCAAATCCAGCCATTATATCAACAACAAGTATTGCAATATCTGCAATGCTTCCTCCTCTTTTTCTTAGATTAGTAAATGCCTCATGTCCTGGTGTGTCTATAAATAAAAGGCCTGGTATTTTCAGATTAAAATTAAAAGTCTGATCAATTGGCTTGCAAATATTATTAATTATATCTATTGAGACCTCGCTTGCGCCTATATGCTGCGTGATTCCACCAACTTCTTTTGCAGCAATAGTTGAACTTCTAATTTTATCCAGCAGTGTTGTTTTCCCATGATCAACATGCCCCATTACGCATATGATAGGCTGCCTTATCATTTTTATCACATTTTTAAATATTTAATATTTTTGTGGGCTCATTATTATTTTTATCTCTTTCTAAGATATAAATGTTTGCCGAATTCATTTGTTTTAAGCTTTCATCATGGGTTATTACAAATACTTGTTCAATTATTTCTGGAAGCGTATTGTCTAATATTCGAATAAAGCTGTTTATTCCATTTGCATCAAGATTATGAGTAGGTTCATCAAGTATTAGCATTTTTAAATTTGGCACAATAACCATTGATAAGGCAATGCGCAAAGTCAGCGATGAAACTGATTTTTCACCTCCGCTCGCAATACTGTTTACAGGAGTCCAATTTTCATTCATGTCGTTGATTCTTTGATTTATTTCCAACAAGTAATCGTCTTCTTTTGGCGTCAGTCTTATGCTGCTAAAATCGCTATAAGGGTAAAGCTCGACCCATAAATTCACCATTAATTTATTTACAGATAAAATAAGCCTGTCTCTCAAAGAAAATTGTATTTCTGAAATTGCTTTTTTAAATTTATTTAAATTATTTAATTTATTTTTCTTTATTTTTATTTTATTTTCAATCTCTTTGAATTTTTCAATCTGCAGGTTTTTTTCATTTATCTGCTCTTCTAAATTATTAATGTATTTCTGGTTTGACTGAATTTTCAATTCCTTTGTTTTTATCAATGTTTTATAATCATTTAATTCATTATAAAGCGCTTCAAATAAATTTTTGTCAATTGTTATTTCTGAATATTTTTTTTGTTTAGCTTCAAGTTCATTTTCATTTTTTTCAATATTTTTCATCAATTCTTGTTTTTTGTTTAATTGATCCAAATTATTGTTTATTTTATTTATTTCATTTATTATATTATTTTTTGATTCATTATGCTCATTGATCTTAATTTTAATACTGTCTATTTCTGATTTTAAATTCTCATATTTTTGGTTATATTCCTCAATATTCCTATCTTTAATCAATTCTTTTAGTTTATTTATTTGTTTTTTTAATAGCATCAACTGGTCTGCTTTTTCTTTATGCTCATTTAACTGCCTATTCGAATCAATGATTTTTTTATTTGTTTCCTTGATATTTTTATCAATTTCAATTAATTGTTCTGATTTTTTAATAATCAAATTATGTCTCATTTCTTCATCAAGTTCCCTATCGCATACTGGGCATTTTTCCCTATTCAAATCCAAATTTTTGATTGATTCTTTTATTTCTTTTTTTGATGCCTCTGAATATGCATAATCCCTATTTAATTTTTCAATTAAATTTTTTGTATTTTCAATCTCTTTTTTAATTTCATTTTCATTATTCTGATTTAAAGTTTTTTCAATATTCTGTATTTCAATTTTATTTTCCTTAATTTGCTTTATTTCATGCTCAATATCTTTAAGTTTGTCTGATTTTAATGATTTGGTGTTGTCAAGTTCTTTCAGTTGTTTTTCCAATCCTAATTTTTCCTCCATGCTTTTTTCAAAAGCATGTTTCAGCTCTTTTTCATCAAAATTAATTATTAATTTGTTTGATTCAATTTTTAATGTATCAATTTTTGATTTTATTTCAATAATCTGCTTTGAAATCTGCTCCTTTATTTCATTTTCATGCCTTGCCTTTTCAAATTTCAATTGTTTTACTTTTAATTCATTATTCTGGCTTAAAAATTCTTTTTTTAACTGGTCTTGTTCAGATTTAATTTCTTCAAACTCTTTTTTTAATTTAGAAATCTGCTCTTCAAACTGTTTAATGTCAATTGCAGAGATTGTTTTTTCCTGATCAAGAATTGAATTTTTTATATTATTAATAAGGCTCACTGTATTTTCTTGCGCAGTTGAAAATTGATTTAGGCCAAGCATTTCATCTATCTGCTTTTTTCTGTCATTTTTTGGCAGATCCAAAAAATAATTCAGCCTATTTTGCTCAGAGTATATTGCTTTTGAAAATGTGTCATAATTAATTCCTAAAATCGTTTCAATTTCTTCAGTCACTTTTATTGATTGTTCCTGAACTGTATTATTATTTTTTTTTAATACTGCACTTGAATTTCCTTTTTCATCTATTTTTCTTATCACTTTATACTGGCTCGAGTTATTGGAAAAAGAAAGCCTAACCTCGCAATATTTTTCCTGTTTTGGTTTATTTGTTATGAGGCCTGTTAATTTAATTCTTCTATGGGTCAGATCAGGAAATGTTCCAAACAATGCAAAAGATATTGCATCAGTAACAGAGCTTTTTCCAGCGCCCATTATCCCTATAATTAAATTGACACCTTTTTGAAAAGAAAGCACTGAATTTTTATGCGTTTTCCAGTTTATTAATTCTAATTCACTAAGCATTAAATCATTAAAAAACAATCTTATATTTTTATTATTTATTTTCTTAATTTTAAAGTAAATTCAAAATTAAAAAACAACTGCAATAATTAAATATTTAATCAGCTTTGAACTTGAACTCTGATAAACCCATTTGTTATATAATTTGCAGGATTTGTGCATATTGCAGAATTATTATTAATCTGTGATATCTGAGGAGCACAAAAAGTTCCTTTTATTGTAAATATTCCTGTTTCCACTGCCCCAATGCCAAAAATTGAATTGAAGCTTGCAGAACAATTTGTTATATCTCCAGATATCAATGTATTTGATCCGGAAACAGATTTACATGAACTAGATGTGCTTTTTACAGTGTCTAAAATTGCATTAAAACTTGTAATATTTGTTATTCCAACCTGTTTATCATTTAATAATATTATTAATTTTGATCCTGTAGCAACATTTGCAGTATATGTCTCTTTTAATAATGAGTCAATGCAATTAAACCCAGAATATGCAACACAGCTTGACGAAATAATTTCTTTTGGGGCTGATGAATATATAACCAAAACAGAAATCATGACAGTAATCAAAAGAAATGCCCATGAATATGTTATTAAAAATTCAATTGCATTCTGCGCTTTTAATTTTTTTATTTTATGCATAAATTAATATTCATAAAAAAATATATAAAATCAATCAATAATCATTAAATATTTTACAAATACAATATTATTAAAATAATTTAGTTTATATTTATAAATTCACTTATTTATTAAAAAATGGTTGAATGTTATTTACATATCTCATATTAGTTATTGGCATCTTATTTGCACTGTTTATGCCAATTTCATTTCTTTTAACCTCCAAATTATTAGGCCCAAATCCAAAGAATAATAAAATTAAGGGGGCGCCATATGAAAGTGGAGAAGAAGTAATAGGTTCTGCAAAAGATATTGACAATGAATACCTAGGATTTTTTTCAATTTTTCTTTCATTCGAAATAATTGTAATTATTTTGCTTTTATGGGCATCAGTATCTAATTACTTGCAGTATACCTCTAGTTTATTATTAATTTCAATTTCAATAATTAGCATGGTGCTTTCGCTAATTGGTTATAAAATTGCAAGTGAAATAAATGAGTGATGAATTTAATTCAGGAAGTAATGCAGAAGAAATAATAAATGCAGAACAGAAAATGACAAATTTAATGTTTAAAAGCAATGAAATAAAACCAAATGTCATGTTTTTAAAATTAAAAGATCTGATGAAATATACGAATTCCCTGAAAACATGGTCCAGAAAAAATTCAGTATGGCCTATGCTATTTGGGCTAGCCTGCTGTGCAATAGAATTAATGGATTTCGGGGCAGAAAGAATAGATGCCGAAAGAAAAGGCTACCTTTTATTTAGAGGAACTCCGAGGCAGTGCGATGTTATGATTGTTGCAGGATGGGTTACAAAATCCATAGCGCCAAGAATAAAAAGGCTTTATGAACAAATGTTATCTCCTAAATATGTTATTGCCTATGGAGAATGTGCTGTTTGCGGAGGCCCATGGTTCGAAAGCTATAATATAATAAAAGGCGTTGATCAAATAGTGCCAGTTGACATTTATGTTGCCGGCTGCCCGCCAAAGCCTGAAAATTTATTTGAAGCTTTAATTAAACTGCAGAAAAAAATCAATGGTGATGAAATTGGAAATTCAGAAAGAAGTATTAGTTCAAACATTAGAAAAATATAAAACAAAGGGATTTGATTATTTAAAAAAAATTCTTGCAAATGATTATTCAACATACTTGGAATTAGTTTATATTTTGTATAATGTTGAATCAAAGGAACAAGAACTCATAACACTTAAATTAAATCCGAACAAACCAGAAATTGATTCGATCATTAGATTATTTCCAAATGCAGACTGGCATGAAAGGGAAATTTTTGAAATGTTCGGAATAAAATTTAACAAGAGAAAACTGCAGAAATTATTGCTATATGAATGGAATGGGGTTGATTTTCCTTTAAGAAAAAGCTTTGAATGGAACAAAGATTATAAAAAAATCAAATAATGGGATAAAATGTCAATAATGAGAATTAATATAGGGCCTATGCATCCAAGCACACATGGGCTTTTAAGATTAATTGTTGATGTTGATGGGGATAAAATAGAAAATATAGAGCCAAGAATTGGATTTTTGCATAGGGGTGTTGAAAAACTTCTAGAAAATAGAATGTATATGCAAAGCCCTCCGTTTTTAGAAAAAATTGATTATGTTGCTCCAATGGGCTGGGATGAATTGTTTGTTGCAAGTATTGAACAGGCAACGCAAACCCAAGTAAAAGAAGCAGCACAATATATACGAATGATTTTACTGGAATTCCAAAGAATTGCAAGCCATTTGCTATGGATTGGGACGTTTTTAAATGATCTTGGCCAGATGTTTACAATATTTATGTGGGCTTTCAGGGAGCGGGCAGAAGTCTTGAAATTATTAGAAGATATTTCAGGAAGCAGAATGTTTTATGTCAATTTCAGGCTTGGCGGATTGACAAGGCAAATTCCAGAAGATTTTGTTGAGAGGGCATTTAAATTGACTGATTATTTGGAAGCAAAAGTAACACAATACAAAGATATTATTGATGACAGCTCTATTTTTATTCAGAGAACAAAGCGCATAGGAGTTTTGCCAAAAGATATTGCAATTGCATATGGCGTTTCAGGGCCAGTATTAAGGGCATCAGGAATTCATGAAGATGTAAGAAAATCAAAGCCTTATTATGCATATGATAAAATAAATTTTAAAATCCCAATAAGGATAAATGGAGATTCCCTAGACAGATACAAAGTGAGGTATGAAGAAATATTCCAGAGCATATATATAATAAGAAAATGCCTTGATTACTATAATGGCTTAAGCAATAAAGATGTTATTGGGCTGCCAATCAAGCTTATCGGCCCTCCTGCAAAACCAGATATTGTGATTACACAAAGAGAACTGCCAAGAGGGGAAGGATTAATATACATGATTCCAGCACCTCAAAAACCATACAGAGTTGCATTAAGGTCTCCTGCATTTTCAAATCTGGCAGCGCTGCCAAAACTGGCAACTGGATCTAAATTTGCTGATCTGTTTTCAATTCTTGGAAGTTTGGATATTGTAATGCCTGAAATTGATAAGTAATAAATTATTTTTCAAGCTGCCCCTCTTTACTAAAAATATTTTTGATTTTATTAAAATTCGAGGCTGTTGAAAATCTTAAATTTTCAGCAGCTCAAAATTCAACAGTCTATAAAATAATATATTATAAATAATAATTGTTTAATTTAATATTAAACTATCAAATATTAATGTGATTTTATGGAACAAAATGAAATAGAAAAATTATCAAAGGAATATCAGGACATACAAGAGAAATTGCAGGCATTAGACTTTCAGAAACTGCAATTCAATGCCCAAAAGCAAGAATACGAAGACACAGAAAGCGAAATAGAAAATGCAACAAATAAAATCTATAAAATTATTGGGGGCGTAATGATAGAAACAACAATTGAAAAAGCAAAAGCAGATATAGCAGAAAAGAAAGAATCAATAAGCATGAGATTAAGCATAATTGCAAAGCAGCAGGAAAAAACAATTGAAAGGGAAAAAGAATTAAGAGAACAATTGACAAAAATATTCAATGAACAAGGAGCTAGCAGCACACAATAATTTAATTTCAGGTTAATATGCAGAAATTGGAATTTGAGGATTTAAAAAATTTTATTAAAAATAACAGCAATAAAAAAACTCTAATATCCTTTCATTCAATTGGTGATACAGATTCAATTGCTTCAGCATTCGGGATCTCATTATTATTCAAAAATTCAGTTATTGCAACTCCTGATTTTATAACTTCTAATTCCCTGTCAATACTAAAAAAATTAAATTACCCTACTATTAAGAATTTATTCGATGAAACAGCTGAATTAATAATATTATTAGATTTAAATGACTTTGGAGAATATGGTGAATCAAAAGAAAAACTCGAGACATTTAAAAATAGCATTCTGATTATTGATCATCATTTTCCAAAAGAAATAAAAAAAGACAATTTATTTGTATTTGACGATGAAAATTATTCATCAACAACAAGCATTGTGTATAAATTATTGAATGAATTCAATGTGCAGATTGATAAAAATCTAGCAATGCTTCTTGCCCTAGGAATTATTTCTGATTCAGCTGAATTCAAAAATTCAAATGCAGACACATTTATTCAAATAGGCAATTTATTAAAAATAATAAAAATAGATTATCCCTCCTTATTAGATGAATTTATGCATATTTCTGATGTAAAAGAGAGAGCAAGAACAATAAAAGAGATTTTGGAGTCAACATTAATATTGAAAAATAATATATTATTTCTTTTTGGAGATACAAAAGCACATGCTAATATTGCAGCAGACAATGCAATCAAAATAGGGGCCGACATTGCCCTATTCTATTCAGTAAGCAATAAAGAAATTTCATTTTCAGCAAGGTTAAGGCCTGTATTGGACAAAGAGCTAAATATTAATTTAGGCCAGATAATGAAATCAATTGCATATGTAATACATGGAAATGGCGGCGGGCATCCCTGCGCAGCAGGCGCATACGGATCACTGCAATTCAAAAAAGATGAATTTATTAATATATTTATACAAAAAATTTTAAATAAGATTGAAACAAATAAAAAAATAACAAAAGAAAAATTGGTTGAATGAAAATTGCTATTGTGTCTGATCTGCATTTAGGTTATGATATATTTAGAGAGGATGCATTTAAACAAGCATATAATGCATTGAATATTGCAAATGAAATTGCAGATATGGTGCTGATCCCAGGCGACATTTTTGATATTTATTATCCAAAGCCAGATGTTATTGCAGAAGCAATAAATTTATTTAGGGATCTATCTAAAAAAGACTGGAAAGCGCAAGTAATTGAAGTAAAAGGAACAAAAGTATTTACAAATGTTCCAATAGTAGCAATACCTGGAAATCATGAAACAACTGCTCAAGACAAGCAGAACCCGATGAAACTGCTTTCGCTTGCAGGCCTTCTTATTGATACTAGCAGTGCATATACAATAGTCCAAAAAGATGATGAAATAATCTCTATTTTTGGTTTAGGCGCAATGTCTGATAATAGTGTTAAACAAAAACTAAGTGAATTGAATCCAACGCCAATCAAGAATATGTTCAATATTTTTATGTTCCACCAAAGCATATATGAACTGTTGCCATTCAATGAAAATTTTATGCATTTAAATGATCTTCCAGACAAGTTTGATCTTTATATATGCGGGCATCTGCATAATTTATTTTATGAGAATGTCCATGGCAAGAAACTAATTATTCCCGGAAGCACTGTACTGACCCAGCTAAATGATACCGAGAAAAAAAAAGGTTTTGTTTTATTTGACACAAAAGAATATAGTTACGAATTTATTGAAATAAATTCAAGAAAGTTTATAATAAAAACAATTGAACTGGATAATGCTAATGATAGCCAAATTTTAGAGCAGTGCGAATCAGAAATAGATAATAGTTTGGACAAAGAAGAAAAACCGATCATAAAAATATATCTAAAAGGCTCTGCAAATCTGTCAAATTTTAGTTTAATAATTCAAAAATTAAAAATAAAATATTCAAATACTGCCTATTTGTCAATAAATGCAAAAGAATTAACAGATCCAAATAAAGATAAAAGCATAATTGAAGTAAGAGATAATAAGATTGATCAGATACCAATAAAGGAATTGGGGGGTATATTATTCAATAAAAAACTAAAAGATCTTGATTTTGATTTTTCATTGATAAATACTGATAAATTATTTGAGATATTAAGCCTTGAAACAAACAAGGAAAAGGCAATACTAAAGGCAAGGGAATTTCTAGAAGTCTAATTTTTTAGAGATTTTAAAAATATTTAATAATAATATTTAATAATCTTATTTTATAAATTTAATTAGTTTAAAATTAAACTATTACTTTTAATAAAATGGTCTGATGGTTAATAAAGCAAATCCAAAAAATAAAATTTATGCAATAGAAGTCAATAATCTTATAAAGAATTTTGGTAATTTAACAGCAGTAAATAATATATCATTTTCAGTAAACGAAGGGGAAATTTATGGTCTTTTAGGGCCAAATGGAGCTGGAAAAACAACTACAATTTTAATATTGACAACAATGTTAAGCTTAACATCCGGCAATGTTAGGATATTTGATAAAGATATAATAAATAAAAATATTATAAGGCAGATGATCGGAATAGTTTTTCAAGATCCAACATTAGATGAAGATCTTACTGCGTTTGAAAATCTTGATTTTCATGCGCGATTATATAATATCAAAGTAAATAAAAAACAAATAATTAATAATGTTTTAAAACTTGTTGAACTGGAGGATAAAGCAGACAAACAAGTAAAATCATTTTCAGGAGGAATGAAAAGAAGACTTGAAATTGCCAGAAGTTTTATGCATGAACCCAAAATACTTTTTCTAGATGAACCAACAATAGGTCTTGATCCACAAACAAGAAGAAAGATATGGGATTATATAAAAAAATTGAATGAAAAGCAAAAAATTACAATAATACTTACAACTCATTATTTAGAAGAAGCAGATGAATTATGCAATAGAGTATCAATAATAGACCATGGAAAAATTATAAAAACAGGAACCCCAAAAGAATTAAAATCTTCATTTGGCGGAGATATTATACTGATAAATATTGAAAAAAAGCAGGAATTCAAGAAAATTCTTTTAAATTCAGCATTCATAAAATCAATAAAGCAAACCAAAACCGGGCTGGAAATAATTGTTAATAAAGATGGTACAAAACTAATTCCTAAAATCGTAGAGCTGGCAGCAAAATCAAAAATAAATATAAATTCAATAGCGCTTAAACAACACACTTTAGAAGATGTATTCATAAGTCTTACTGGAAAGAATATAAGAGATTCAACTCCAGATGCAAGCGAAAAAATGAAATTGAAATTTGGTGGCAGACGATGACAAATTTATTAAAAGCAATATATACTATATGGCTTAGAGAAATATTGAGATTCGTTAAATCAAAATCAAGATTAGTCGGAAGCATTGCACAGCCATTTATCTGGCTTGCAATAGTTGGGGTTGGCTTAAATGCAGCATTCAAAATGACAAATAATATCTCTTATCTTAGCTTTATGGCAATAGGTATAATGGGGATGACAATTCTTTTTAATTCTTTATTTGCAGGTATAAATGTAATATGGGACAGACAGTTTGGATTTCTAAAAGAAATTCTTGTTGCACCAATATCAAGAATAGGAATAGTTCTTGGCAAAATTTTTGGAAGTACTACAATATCTGTAATTATGGCACTAATTGTTCTTATTATTGTTTTGCTTTTTGGAATAATTTCTATTAAAAGTATAACATTTCTTGGAATTATAACAGCAATAATATTTATGATTCTAACCTCTGTAACATTTGTTGGAATGGGTCTTATAATTGCTACTAATGTTGACAATATAGAAGGATTTCAAGTATTAATGAATTTTTTAGTTATGCCTCTCTTCTTTCTTTCCGGTGCATTATTTCCAATAACAAGCTCAACACCAGAATGGCTGCAAATAGTTTCAAAGATAGATCCATTATTTTATGCTATTGATGGAATAAGAGGATCATTGACAAAAATTTCAGTATATCCTGTCCAATTTGACTTATTAATTGTATTTATAGTTGCTGTTGTTTTAGTTTTAATTGCAGATATTATGTTCAGAAAAATAGAGGGTAAATAAGAATCAAAAATCCAGACAATATGCTAAAAAACAATAATTCGTCGATTGTCCTATACTCTATTAATAAATATATATCACATCTGCATAATTTTACAATGTGATTAAAATGTCAAAACCAATAGAAATTATGTTTAATGATAAAAAATTTAAACATCATTTGGCAAAAAACACATGGGAAAACATTGATGATATAATTTATAATAAAAACTTATCAAATTCAGAGAAGAGATTAGAAATAAATGAAATGCTCTTAAAATTAAGAAATGAAGGAAAAAAAGAAAACAAACTCAAAGTTTTTTTGAGAAAATTATTAAAATAAAAAACATTCTTTCTTTTTTTAATTTCAATTTTCATTCCTGCTTCTTATTATTGTTATTGGAATTAAATTTTTTTTAAATTCAACTTCAGCAAGCGCCAAAGGATCAAAAATATCATTTGTTTTTATTAATGGGGGGGCGCCATATGCTAATTGAAGGGCTCTTGCTCCAATTATTCTTGCCTTTTCAAATTTTGTATAATTTTCATTTTCCATTTTTATCACCTAATCTCAACAAGAAAGCCCATGCCGCTTGCGGGTGGGTAGTTTAGTCAATATAATTATAACATATACTACTACTAAAAGTATTAAATAGGATTCGGTTTAAAATAATTACGAACTTCTTCCATATTTTTCTTTACTGTACTTTTCCATTTTTCAAATTCATTAATATCTGGATATTTTTCATAAATTTTATTAAACTCCTTCATTTTTTTAACAGCATATAATAGATTTGAAAATGCATTGATATTAGATGAGCCTTGCAAAATTAATTTAAATTTCTGTGCAAGAGACAATTCAGGGATATTTCCATAAGTCAATGCCTTCGCTTCCTCTAATGTTAAAAACATTTTCATTCCATAATTAATAATATTATTGTTAAGTGACTGCAGGTAAATTCTAAAAACTTCCAGGCCTGCTGTTTTTTTACCATATTCATTATTAAAATCAATATTATAATTCCATAATCCCTTTATACTTATGTCATTATTTTGAATTGCAGCTACAGCATTTTCGCCAGCAAATGCCCCTGCAATAAAAGCAGGGCCGATTCCTCCAGCACTTATTGGATTTGCCATTGCCATACTGTCTCCGGCACCCATATATCCATTAAATACAAGGCTTTCCATCTGCCTTCTTACTGAAACAGACCAGTATCCGATTCCATTATTAAATTCATTGAAGATGCGAAGATTTTTAAATACTGGATTTAATTTAACATAATTATTCATCAAGCTTTGCAGATTGTCATTTTTATTTAATTTTTTATTTCTAATTTCAAGACTTTTCTTTTGCACCCCAATTCCTATATTCACTTTATTGTTGCTTTTTGGAAATACCCACCCGTATCCTCCTGGTGCCAGTTCCTGATTTAAATGTATTAATGCGCTTTTAGGATCATAAAAATTCAGGTCTTGTTTTTCAACATCAAATTCATAAATAAATCTTCCTGTTGATTCAAGATCATCAATTTCAATTGTTTTATCAATAAATGGATTTTCAGGCAATTTTCTTCTTAATACTGTTGAAATCCCCAATGCATCTATTGTAATTTTTGAATTTATTTTTTCAAGCTCCTTATTTTTATTTCTACCAAATATCCCCTTTATGAAATTGTCTTCAATTATCGGGCCCTCAACACTAAATTCAGTTATGTACTCAGCACCATTTTTTATTGCTGTCTCAATTAATTTTTTTTCAAATAAAGGCCTATTCAATATATACCCTTCCCCATCAAATAAATATTTGTGTTCAAAATTTGGTGAAATTGCATAAACACCATCAACTTTCAGATCAAGTTCAGGATATGCAAAATCAATATTCATTTTTGATTTTAGAAAATTCAAGTGAGACAGCGCAACTGCATCTCCGCATACCCAGCCCCAGTTCGTTTTCTTTCCAGGCTCTTCTGGTTTATTTTTATCAATTAACAATACTTTTAATCCTTTTTTTGCAGATACTGCGGCGGCAATTGAACCGGCCATTCCAGCTCCAGCAACAATAATATCGTATTCTTGTGGCATAATAACACATAATTTAGTAATTTTAGCATTTAAAATAAGTATATTTCAAATATTTTTATTTTGTTTTTAATTTATAAATACTTTTTTAATTATATCAAGATTATAGACCTAGTTGCAGGAGGTGAGATTCGAACTCACGAAGGCGCTAAGCCACAGGATCTTAAGTCCTGCGCATTTTTCTGTGGCATACACCAAACCAGACTTTGCTACTCCTGCATATTTATTGGGACTTATATATTTTATTCATAAAAATCTATAAAAATATAAGTAAAAAAATAATAAATATATATTTAAAAATAATAAGCAATAAACAAATGTTCTTTAAAAAGTTTATTAAAGGAAAATTCCAGCAAAAATCCTACAATTAATAAATAACTAATAATTTTATTATTCATACATTGATGGCTCTGCCTCATCAATTGCTTTCTTCAATTGCTTATGTGTTTCTTTCCCTTTTTTTATTATTGTCTGGATTTTTGATGACGCATCTTTTGCTTCTTTTGTCAATTCTTGCGTGTCTATATTTAATTCTAATAATTTATTAATTGTTTTTATTGCGCTTTCAGCATATTTAGGGTTAATAACTACAGGATCTATTGGGATTAAAATATTAATTGCATCTATATTATTACTAAGCGCTTTAAATAGCAATAGGGCATTTATTCCGCTTGAAATTCCCTCGCTAATTGGTTTTATTTCTGAATTTTCAATTTGTTTTACTAATTTTTTATCAGAAGCGACAAAAAATACATTATTTTCATCAAGTTCATTTTCATTTGCATTTTTATTTATCGGAATTCCTGAAATTGATATTATTTTAGATATTTTCTGATCCTTTATAAATTGAAATATTTCATCAGCTAATTCATATGTCAATTCAATTGGTATTGAGAATTCTGCAAATATTGAAATTAATTTGTATTTTTCTGATATATAAATTCTTACTGGCGGCATTGGGATTGTTTCATGTATTGAAATAAGAGGCGGAAATTCTTTACTTTCCAAATAGCCTATATATTGCATTTCAAGTTTCTCAATAATATAACTTATTGACATTGCCCCCACAAGTCCAACTCCAGGAAAACCCTCTAAAAAAGTATAATCTTCTAGATCAACATTTTTATTGAGCATTATTTTGATCATAAAATCAATTTATAGTTTATAGCTAATTATATTTAAATTTATTCTAATATTAATTAATAAAAATATTTGTTTTTAAATTAAAAATCAAACTAAATCCTATTCTATTTTCGTCGATATATTAGATATATATTTAAATATATGTACATTATATTAATTATTAATTAATATTGGTGAAATTATGGCCGAAAGAATTGGAAAAGAAAAAATAGAAAGAGAAGATGGCTATCTTTATTATTTAGGTAAGGATGGTCGAGTATGGAAATCCCCAATGAAATCAAACAGCAGAGGAAGAAAAGGAGCAGTAAGCAGTGAAAGAGTAGAAAGAGAAGAAGGCTTTCTTTACTTTATTGATAAAAATGGTTTTGTTGCAAGGACACCTATGAAAAGAAATAAAGCAAAAAGAGGAAAAAAATAATAAGTTTATTGAATTTTAATTTCTTTTTATATTTTTAATTTGTTTATTATTTTTTTTTATTTTTTTCTTGTTTCTTATTTTCTTTTTTTATTTTAATATTTATTATATAGCTTATCCAATATTTTATTGTAAAAAGCTATCTACTAAAATTTTATTCCAAATATTTAATTCTAATTTTTGCTTTATATTTTTTTTAATTTTTTAAGTTAATATAAATATTTATTTTTTATAAATAAAATTATGAAATACGCAGATTTAATAACATTATTTAGAACAGCGCTCATTTTTGTTGTAGTATATTTTGTATTAATAAAATTTAATGTGCTGCTAACATTATTTATTATTTTGTTAATGTTTGGCCTGGATGGCATTGATGGCATTGTTGCAAGACATGAAAACAAGACTGGAAAAAAACCATCAAAATATGGCGCAAGGCTTGATGTTGCTGGCGACAGAATTATTGAATTTGTATTTTGGATTTTATTTGTATTTATACACCTAATTCCATTGTTTATTCTTCTTTTAATTGTATTAAGACATTCATTTGCAGATGCATTTATGGCTGCAAAAGGAACATCATCAAAAATGAAAACAAAATTCGCAAGAATTGTCTACTCCTCAAATATTGGAAGAGGTGGTGTGAATGTTGTAAAAATAATTACATTCTCGTATCTTTCATGGCTGTATATAACGCAAAGTTTTCTTATTAAAAATTATATGCTAATCGGATATATTTTAACAGGAATTTTAGTCAGCTATGTTCTTTTAAGAGGAATTGCAGAAATATATGAAAGTGCAAGATAAAAACACAAAAAATAATATATAACATTGATTGAAGCGAGAGAATATACAAACCAATGCATAAGGCTCATTATTTGCAAGATTGCATTCTTTTAGAATTCTGTGTATTTTATTATGTGGAATATGCATGCCAATATTGTCTAAAACACACTCTAAGTTTACTGCACCAAATCCATACATTTGCTTCATTTCTTTCACTTTATTTATTTCATTTATTGGAATTTCTTTCGGTTTTCTTCCTGGTCTTTTGATTTTTATTCTGTATAGTGGCGTATTTGAAAGCTTTTTGTAAAGTTTCCTGCACCATCTCGGAGTAATATTTTGTTGCTTTGCAATTTGGTATACCGATATATTTCCTTCATTCATTTTCCTTATTATCCATCTCATTTTTCTTAAATTTAATTTCCTCATAAATAATGTTTCGTCGAGAACATTTATTTTATTTACTGAGAGGAACTTATTTCGGGATAATATATTAACTACTTTGGAACAAATTCTTTTCTATAAATAAATTTTTGTAAATTACTCAACAGCTTTTAGCAAAATATTAATAACTATATTTTCATTAATTTTCTTATATTCTGAATTTGCTGCAAGTAACCAGATATTCAATCCTCCATTCTTTTTAATTGCTATATTTAATCCAATTTTCTGTGTTGTAATGGGATAACAAATTGATTCCAAAGTTATTTTTTTTGCGTCGTCATCTGAAGCCCCATGTTTATTTATAATAAGATACAGTGCTTTATATTTTTTATATGCAAATGCAATAAGTATTGAATTAAAATTAGGATATACTGCTGATTCAGTTATTTTCACATTTTTTTGTGTGAGTGCAATTAATTTATTACATTGGAATTTTAAACTTTTTTCATTTTTTGCTGCTTCTTTTTTATTATTTTTTAAATTAAATTCAAAGCTAATGCTTATATTATTTATAAAATAATTAATTATATCATTTTTTGCTGCATCAAAATCAGGCATATCTATATTATTTCCTGAAAAGCTATTCAATAAATTTTTTAATTCACTATTCCATTCCATTCTTTTTAATTCCATTCTCTCAATAAATTCATCCAACGCAAATGCCATATCATATATTTCTAATTTTTTTCTTACTAAAAATTCATATATATCGTATCTTTTTTTTATCAAAATCCACAAATCATAGACATCGCGCGGTTTATTCCTTGTTATTATTGCCCTAACTTTCTCACTAGCAATTTCACTTATATCCATAGAAATAAGAACATACGGTTTAATATCTTTATATACTGGCACTATTCTTGTACCCCTATCAGGTTCAAGAATAATTTGTTCCCGTAAACTTATTTCTAATCTTATTACTACTTTTGCATTGTCTGATTTTTTAACTTCATATGCAGGTCCATTTATAGTAAATTTTACATTAACTGATTTTTCATTTTTTTCTATTGAATAAGTATTAATTATATTAAGATCTTCCAAATATTTTTTTACATAATTTAAAATATTCTTTAAATTTTCAAAATTTAAATTAGATGTAAAATCTAAATCAATGCTGAATCTATCTATAATATTTTGTTTTTGCAAATCAGTCCCTCCCTTGAATACTAAATTAGCCCCTATTACAGCTTCTTTGCTCGAATAGATTGCAGAAAGGATTACATGTTGCATATAGTCCCTCTCAACCTGCCATATATTTTGCATATTAAGTTCTTGCAAATATATTTTCAATGCATCCATATCTAACATTTTAGCTCCCAAATTATACTATATTTATTTCATATTTTTCTATAATTTTAATAATGCTTGCATGTATTGATTTTTTCCCTGTTATTTTAGCATATTTTAAAACTTTATTAATATTTATTTTATGCTCTTTCATTACATCTTCTACATAAGAAAGTAAATCTTCATTATGTAAAAGCAATATATCTATTATTGCTTTCTCTGGTTCTGCAATGAAAAACATTCCAATATTTCCCATTGTTTTGTAATATCCAAAAAAAGCAGTTTTAGGCAATTTTTTTAATTCAATATTTATAGCGCCAAAATCTTTTTTTATGTACAAAGTTTTTGAATATTTAGTATTTGCCACTTCTATAAAGTTCGGATCCTGATTTACCAGTTCATGATAGAACAATGCAGCAAGTGATGTTATGTAAGAATTTGCTATAATTGATCCTGCAATTTCAAATTTGCTGCTTTCTTTTAATGCATATAATCCCTTCCTGATCCTTATTATATAATTTTTTTTTGCAAGTCTATAAAGATAAAGATTGCAATAATTTTGATTTTTATTTATAATTTTTTTTGCATCAGTGTCTGTAAAAACTCCAAGATGCAATTCATTTAATTTATTTATAAAATTATTAGAATTCATAATTATCATTTTTGATAATTAATATTAAAAATAAAGGTATTTATATTTTTGTTAATTATCATTTTTGATAATTATCTAATATAACTCCAGTGAACTATAATTATCAAACTTTAACTATTAATTTATATGAGGAATAAGTTTAATTCTAACATTAACTATTAATTAGCCTTAGGCAGTAGAAGCTAACTCAATGAGGATAAGATAATCTAATTATTTATTATTATTTTTTATGCTGATTATTGATTCTGCATCTTTATAATTTTCATCTCCTCCGTATGATCTTAAAAAAGCATTCTTGATTTTTTCTTTTGTTTCATCAGACATAAGTTCTTTGTTTGCATAGCTTATTTTAATGCTTTTGCTGCATGCAGTTTTGTCATTATTGCTTAATTTTTTAAATAATTCATAGTATATTGTGCTTGTTACTGGCTCTTTGAGTTTGCCAGTTACTTTATCTTTTTTGCAGGATTCCACCATAAAATTACCAGTTTAGATTGATTTATATTTTTTCAAATTAAATTGTTTAGTTAATGCTGTATTTTCTTTTAAATTTAAGCAATGCAGTGCTTTTGTTTTCTTCGTCTTGTTTTTTATCTGCAATGCTGTCTATGTTTTGTGCTTCAAGCATAATCATCTGCTGCGTTTCAATATATTCTGCATCATATCTAATGATCTCGTTTTTGTCCTTTTTTAATTCATCAAGTTTGTTAGATATTTCATTTGTTACTAATGGATTGAACATTGCAACTAATTTTATAAAGGGATCATTGGTTCTGACTAATTTTTCAAGATATTCTTTATTTTGAGTTAATTCTGCCATATTCATTAAAAATGTTTTTAAGTTCTTATTTTTTAAAATCAATTGGTTTCTTAATTCTTCTTTTCCTTCATAATTTTGGAAAGTTTTTGTTGAGCTTATCATATACTCATCTTTTTAAATGATTAATTAATTGAAATCTGTTTTTGTTTTGGGGCATTTTTCAGCATTTCTTTATATTCTTCTGCTTTTTTATCTGCAATGCCATCAATACTAAGCGCACCTATTCTCAGCATCAGTGCTGTTTCAATATATTCTGCATCATATCTAATGATCTCGTTTTTGTCCTTTTTTAATTCATCAAGTTTGTTAGATATTTCATTTGCTACTAATGGATTGAACATTGCAATTGCTTTTGTAGCCAGATCGCCATTTCTTAATAGATATTTAATCTGCTCCTCGTTTCTCGTATGCTCTGCAATATACCCTTCAATCGAATGATCTTCTTTTTTATTGTATTTCATCATATTATCAACCCTTAGTATTAAATTATTTTTATGCCTATTTTACATATTTAAAGCTTTTGTACAAAACTGCACGTGTCTAATTATGTTGAAACTGATCAGAAAACAAAAATCTGCAAAAATATTTTTGTAATTTTTTTCAAAACAAGTATTTAGTGAGGAGGATATAGCATTAATTTATTACATAAATATAAATAGTTTTTTATTGCAAATAATATGAGTTTTAGATATTGTTATTTAGATTTTATTTAATTTGTTTCATTTATTTATATTTATTTGATTTTTATCCGGTTTGTTATTTGGATTTAATTTGTTTAATATATTTTTATTCGTTTTAATTTTTGTTGCATTTTTTTTGTTGCATTTAATTGTTTAATTATTAATCAAAAACCATAAAATTTATAAATCTTTATTATAAAAATATTATTTGCGCTTAATTTATAATGTTTTAAATAATTAATTAAGCATTTTTAATTTAAACAACTTATATTTATTTTTTTATTTTCAATTGAAATTACGCTTCTTTGAATCTTTGATTGATTCAGAATATCTGCAGTTTTTCTGCAGTATATTTCCAAGAGGTTATATATGAAAATTCCTGATTGGAATTGGATGCAGTTTTAAGGAACAAAAAAGAAATATTTATCCATAATGTGTGCAAAGATTGCTAAATTGTTTAACAATTTAAAATCTAAATAATTCCAGTCGATGCTGCTGGAGGATAGTATTATCAGATTTCGACAGCCATGCAAGTAAGCCCGTGGGCTTCCACGGACTGCGTATGGCTCAGTAACACGTGGTCAATTTACCATAAAGAATGGGATAACCTTGGGAAACTGAGGATAAAACCATATAGGCTAGAAATTCTGGAACGAGTTCTAACTGAAAAAGTTGCAAATTGCAGCAGTGCTGCTTTATGATAAGACTGCGTCGGATCAGGCAGATGGCGGGGTAACGGCCCACCATACCTATAACCCGTAGGGGATGTGAGAGCATGAGCCCCGAGAAGGGCACTGAGACAAGGGCCCTAGTGCTACGGCATGCAGCAGGCGCGCAAACTCCACAATGCACGAAAGTGTGATGGGGGGAATCTGAGTGGTCTCTTTGAGACCTTTTGCCAAGTATAGCAAGCTTGGCGAATAAGTGCTGGGCAAGACCGGTGGCAGCCGCCACGGTAATACCGGCAGCATAAATACTATCCGCGATTATTGGGCTTAAAGCGCTCGTAGCTGGTTAATACAGTCTCATGTGAAATATTGGTGCTCAACATCAATGCGTGCATGAGATACCTATTGACTAGGGAGTGGGTGAGGTTAGAGGTACTTATTAGGAAGGGGTAAAATCCTATAATCCTATAAGGACCAACAGTGGCGAAGGCGTCTAACTAGAACACATCCGACAGTGAGGGGCGAAGGCTAGG
>JAJZMY010000018.1 GCA_021848125.1 Microcaldota archaeon | reverse complement strand
AAGAAGTTCATTTTGCTAAAGCTCTTTTTAAAAGCTTTATTTCTGCAAAAGCTCTTTTTAAAGAGCTTTATTAAATAGAAGGGTAATAACATGTTCGAATATTATGATAAACCATTTAGTGATGAAGAAAACTTGTCAGTGCTTAATAAATATGTGAGGCAATGGTTTACTGAAAATTTTCATGAACTTACCCTGCCGCAGAAATTTGCATTTAAAATCATAGCTGAAAACAAGAATATAATTATAACAGCTCCAACAGGCAGCGGAAAAACTATTTCTGGTTTTTTATCAATAATCAATACATTGTTTAATTATTCCTTAGAGAACAGGCTTGAAAATAAAATTTACTGCATATATGTTTCGCCTTTAAGAGCGCTCAACAATGATATTTATAAAAATCTCACTGTTCCATTGCAGCAGATTTATGATCTTATTATTAAAGAAAAGGGCATAAATATAATAAAGGAAAACATACAAAAAGTCACAATAGGAATAAGAACAGGGGATACAGAACAAAGCGAAAGAACTAAACAGTTAAAAAAGCCGCCGAACATTCTTGTAACTACTCCTGAAAGTCTTTCAATAATGCTTAGTTCTCAAAAATTTTCAGAAAATTTCAAATCAGTGCAGTTTATAATAATCGATGAAGTGCATGAGCTTGCAAATAATAAAAGAGGAATCCATTTGGCATTAAGTGTTGAAAGGCTTGCGCAGATTGCTGAAAAAAAACTTGTGCGCATAGGCATGAGCGCAACATTATATCCTCTTGAAGAAGCTGCAAAATTCCTTGTTGGATATGAAAATAATAAGCCAAGGGCATGCGTAATCATAGATGCGTCCTGGAGCAAGATATTTGAAATAAAGCTTATGACGCCAGTGCCTGATTTGATATACAGCAATGATGCATTGATTGAAAATGAGACGTATAAAATCCTGGATTCTGTAATAAAGCATAACAAGACAACTCTTATATTCACAAACACCAGGAGCAATACTGAAAGAGTTATATTCAATCTAAAGAAAAGATTCAATTATGACCTGGATATTGCAGCTCACCATGGATCCTTGTCAAGGGAATCTAGATTGAATGTAGAGGAAATGCTGAAAAAAGGCAGCCTTAAATGCGTTGTAAGCTCAACAAGCCTGGAACTTGGAGTTGATATAGGCACTATTAATAATGTTGTCCAGCTGGGCTCGCCAAAAAGCGTTACAAGGCTCATACAAAGAGTTGGAAGATCAGGCCATTCATTCAAGGATACTGCAAGGGGGGAGGTAATAGTGCTGGACAGGGACGACCTGGTTGAATGCGCAGTAATGATACATTCTGCAAAAAGCAAAAACCTGGATGCATTCAAAGTGCCTCAGAATCCGCTGGATGTGCTTGCCCAGCACATACTTGGAATGTCATTAACAAGGCAATGGAATATTGATGAGGCATATAATCTTGTAAGAAATGCATACCCATACCACGAGCTCGAAAAACAGGATTTTATCTCATTGCTGGATTACCTTGCCGGGAACTATGTTGAACTTGAAAGCAGAAGAGTTTATGGAAAAATATGGCTTGACAAAGCAAACAATACATTTGCAAGAAGGGGAAATGCAAAATTAATCTTCATGCTGAACCAGGGCACAATACCTGATGAGGCATTGATTAATGTATTTGCAGGAAGAAAGCACATAGGCAGTGTACAGGAGGAATTTTTTGAAAGGCTGAAACCAAATGACATCTTTGCATTGGGCGGACATCTTTATAAGTTTGAATCATCAAGCGGCATAAACTGCTATGTTTCTCTTGCTGATACTGCTGCGCCAACAATTCCTCCTTGGTTTTCAGAGCAGCTGCCTTTATCATATGAACTTGCAATGAGCATTAATAAATTGAGAGGGCAGATGTTTGGGGCAATTTTAGAAGACAGCAGTGAAATAGGTATGAATATAAAAAAGATCAAGCAGAGCAAAAAAATAAATAAAATTCTTAGTGATCTTAATCTTGATAAAACTTCTGAGAATACAGTATTTAATTATTTTATGGAGCAGTTCTTGTTTACAAAAATTATCCCTAATGACAAAATAATGCTTATAGAGCAGACCTTTGATGCTGCAGAAGAAATTAATTATATAATATTTCATTCGCTTTATGGAAGAAGAATAAATGATGCATTATCAAGGCTGTTCGCAATAGAACTTGGCAATAGATTTAATATAGACATAGGAATAATGATTAATGATAATGGATTTATCCTCAAGCCAAGCCAGAAAATAGATTTCACAAATAAAACAGTCTCAAATATAATCAATGCTCTTTCATCACAAAATATTGAAGAATTGCTAAAAGAAAATCTAAAAAGAACAGAACTGCTGAAAAACAGGTTCAGGCATGTTGCTGTTAGAAGCTTCATGATTTTGAAAAAATACAAAAATTATAAAATAACTGTTAATAAGCAGCAGATAAATTCAAGAGTACTATTAAAGGTAGCAGAGGAAATAGATCCGAATTTCCCTATTATTAAAGAAACATACAGAGAAATCTTTAATGAGGTTATGGACCTTAAAAAAGCAAAAGAAATAATAAACAAAATAAAAGCCAAGGAAATTGAATGTAGATTAGTATCAACTCCAGTGCCTTCGCCGTTTGCACATAATATAATAAGTTTTGGATATGAAGACATACTTGTCATGAAGCAAAAAAGAGAATATCTCAGGCATCTGCATAAACTTGTACTGGAAAAAATAGAGGGCAAATAAAACTTTTCTTTAAAAAATAAAGAATATAATTAGTATTTATAAAAACAAATAAAGCATAATCTAATATTAAAATAAATAAATGATTTTATGAAGCTTACACAAGACATTGAACTTATTAATGGATTGCCTATTGCTTATATAAAATCAATGAATGCGCTAATAATTTCAGACCTTCATCTTGGATTTGAGGGAATTGCTGCAAAAGCAGGAATTTATGCGCCAAAAGCAAATCTTAAAAAAGCAATGAAAATGATATTAGACGCAATAAATATCAAAAAAGCAGACAAAGTAATAGTTACAGGAGATATAAAAAATGAATTTGCTTCAATAGATGCTGAGGAATATAAAGAAATGCTGGAATTTATAAAATTTATAAAAAGCAATAATGCAAAACTTATTCTTATAAAAGGGAATCATGATAATTTTGTTGACAGGTATAAAACAATATTTGATATTGAGATATACTCACAGGAAATGAAATACAAACAATATCTTTTTTTTCATGGGGAAGAAATGCCTAAAAATATTTCAAATAATACAAAAATGCTTATAATGGGCCATGAGCACCCTGCAATATCAATAATAAGCAAAATAAGAAAAAAAGAAAAATTAAAGTGCTTTTTGTTTGGAGCCTATAAAAAAAGAAAACTTCTTGTACTTCCAGCAATAAATTATTTTATGTCTGGTACTGATATAAATATTGAACCTAAATCTCATTTGCTTTCTCCAGTATTAAAAAAAATAAACATTGACAAATTCAATGCAATTGCAATTGGCTATGGGTCTACAATTGATTTTGGCAGCATATCAAATTTAAGGCGCATTATAGTGGATTAATTGAATAAGGTTGGGGGCATACATACTTAACGTCGATATTTATGCCAGGATTGGAAAGTTAAGTTATATTATTATAGAATGCATAGTGGAAAGCACTAAAGCTTTCCAGTATCTTTATTAATGTCTATATCAAGTGTTTTATTTCCAGGTCTCCAATTTGCAGGAATTACACATGCATGTCCATCTGGAACAGGATTGTCCTGCATATATTTTAATCCCATAAATGAAGAAAATATATGTTCTACATCCTTGCCAAGTCCGTCATTATATACTGCAAAATATTGCAATTTTTGATTAGGGTCTATTATTACAAGCCCTCTTCTTGCAGCACCTGTTTCATTATTTAAAAATCCGTATTCTTGTGATATTTTCTTTGTAAAATCATCTATTAATGGAATTTTGCTTTTTGATACTCTTGGTGATGTTTCGCTCCATACTTTATGAGAAAAAATACTGTCTGTGCTTATCCCAAATACCACTGCATTATTTTTTATAAACTCATCATATTTTTCCATTAATGCTTCTATATCTGTTGCGCATACAAATGTAAAATCGCCTGGATAGAAAGTTAAAATTACCCATTTTCCTTTATAATCATCAAGAGAAAAGTCTTTCATTTCTTTTTCTTCAGGAAAATACACCTTTGTTTTTATTTCTGGAACTTTTTGATTTATTTCTAATTGCATTTTATCACTTTAATTTTATTAATTATAAAAATAGAATTTATTTATAATCAATAATAGCTTAAAAAAATTAATAAATATATTGCTTAATTGATTTATAGAGGCTGTTGAAAATCTTAAATTTTCAAACAATTTCAATAAAATATAAGGAACCGCAAAATTAAAAAAATACATACTAAATTATTTTACAACTCTAAAAATTATTTTTTTCATTTTGTATTGAAAAATATTATTTTCAAAATAGCTGATGCTAATGCAAGCGCTAATTTAGAATTATTTTATGCCTTATTTACAAAATATATTTGATCAATGACCATCATGGTAGTCCTTGTTGCCGATTTATTAGTGGAAAGATAAAACCAAAATTCTTCTGTGCATATAAATTTTCAACAGCCTCGATTTATAGGTTTAGAATTTATTTTTAGAAAATAGAGGAAATTGCTGTTTCATATTCACAATATTTTTATTTATTGCATTAATGCAATCAATACATAGGCCATGGTTTTTAATTTCAGTTCCGAGTGCCATTATTTTGGAAATTTTCCCGCATACAATGCATTTTCCATTATTTATAAACATACCCTCATATATATTAAAAATGTTTAATATTACTATTAAAAACAATTATTAATACAATTATAAGGACAAAAGATAGATATTTAAATTTTTTTAGCGCTTCGGCAAATGTCAAAAATCTAACCAGACATTATTTTATCAATTCTATTTACAATAATTCAAATTTTCCAAAAACTCCGTCATATCCTGGAATGATTTTTACTTCATTTTTCTTGATTTTTTCTATTGCTTCTGCAATATTTTGATCAATTTTAGAGATAGCATCAAAACTTGAATTAAGAGCATTGAATTCAGTGCCAAATTCCTGAATAAGGGCATTATATTTTTTTTCAACACCTTGGGTATTTACGCCTTTTTTAATTACAATAGATATAATTTCTTTTAGAGGTATCTGATGTTCATATGGTATTGAATTTTTTGGGATAAATCCGACTGGCCTGTCAGCAAGTTCATTAACTCTGTGCAACACACCAATTACTAATTGCTTTTTGCATATTGGGCAGATCTCATTGTTTTCATTTTGAGGGTCTAGGGAAAAATTGCACTGCCTGTGCCCATCAAAATGATATTTGCCTTCTTCTGGATAAAATTCAATTGTTTTTTCAAATTTTTTAATATTTTTTTCCTTTATTGCATTGATTACATTGTCATAACTAAAATTTTCAACATTAAATACATTTGCCTCTCTTCCAATTTTATCCAATGAATGAGCATCGCTGTTTGAAATAAGAGCATATTTGTCAAGTTGCGACACCCTCCAATTCATTATAGGATCAGAGCTTAAACCAGTTTCCAATGCATATATGTGCTTTTCTTGATCCTGATAAGCTTCTTTAATTGAATTAAATCCAGACATATCTCCAAGCGCTCCGAAAAACGGGGTCCATATGTGTGCGGGAAATATGAATGCATTTTTTTCAATATTTAATAATATATCCATAAGCTCAGATGTGCTAATTGACAGAATAGGTCTTCCATCTGCATCAATGTGTCCAAATTTTGATAACTGGTCTCTTATCTGTTCAATAGACTCGATATTTTTTATCAATACACATGTGTGTATTCTTTTTGACTTGCTTTTTTCCCAGAAAAATGTTGAGATTTCAGTTCCTAAAACAAATTTTATATTTTCATTTGAATTTTTTATTTTATAAAATCCTGATTCATTATCCTTAACAAGATTCTGCTTTAATTCTAGCAGCCAGTCCTTATGCAAAAAATCTCCAGTAGAAATGAGATTTATTCCTTTTAGTTTTGCTGCTTTTTCCAATGAAACTGGATTTATCTTGTTGCTGCACGCTCTTGAAAATCTTGAATGAATATGAAGATCTGCAATTACTTTCATAAAGATTTCACCACATTATTCTTTTTGCATAAATCATTAATAATGCATTTGCTGCAAATTGGAACTGATTTGCATGTTTCTTTACCATGCTGCTTTAATACATAACTGATTTTACCCCAGTATTTCTTGTCAATAATCTTTTCAAGATCTGCTTCTATTTTATCTGGATTTTTGCTTAAGCTTAAACCAATTCTAAAACTCAATTTTATAACCCATGTATCAACAGGTATTCCCTCAATAATATTATATGCATTGATTAATATACTAATCGCGCTTTTTCTTCCAATTCCTGGAAGATTTAATAACTGATCTATATTATTGGGGATTTTTCCATTATATTCATTTACAATTATTTTGCTTGCATTAATAATATTTTTTATTTTATTTTTTGCAAAGTTTACATTTCTGACATAATTTATTAATTCATCTGGATCTGCATTTGAAAAATCTTTCAGTGTTTTGTATTTTGAAAATAATTTTGGTGTTATTTTATTGATTGTTTCATCTTTTGTCTGTGGAGAAAGCATTACACAAACAAGAAGTTCATTAGGGCTATTAAAATTCAAATAATATTTGGCATTGTGATACTTATTAATAAGCTTGCTGACAGCAATATCTATATTTGAGGCATTTAATAAGCTCTCCATAAAATTAATATTTTATTGTTTATAGTTTAAAATTTTCCAATATCGTCAGGAATATTAATAGTCATTGATTCATCAACATTTTTCCAGTCTGCTGGAAGAATAATAAATAAATTATCTGTTGGATGGTGCTCATATAAATATTTCAGTCCTAAAAATTTATGCAGAATTTGATTAGAATCTTTTCCAAGCCTTGGATCTGCAGTTTCAATATATTTTACAATTCCATCCGGATCTATAATCACTGTTAATCTTTCCAGATCAGATAGAAAATCATTATCACTTAAAGCGCCATAATTCCTGCTTATTTTCTGATTTGAATCATCAAGTATTGGATATTTTAAATCTTTCATTAATTTGCTTGTTTCTATCCAAATTTTATGGACATATGCTGAATCAATGCTTACTCCAAAAATAAAGGCATTATTATCCTTCAATTGCTGAAATATATTATTAAATGCAGCAAGATCTGTTGTACAAGTAAATGTAAAATCGCCTGGGTGAAAAGATAAAATTAGCCATTTTCCAAGATAATCTTTTAATTCTATTTTCTTTATTTGCTTTTCTTCTGGAAAATACGCAAATGTAGAAAAATCAGGTGCAGGCATATTAATTTTTAACATTTATCCACCATTTTGTAAACTTTTAATTAATTAATAATATAACATATAAAATATATTATTAATAAATATAAGAATAAATAATAAATTAATTTATTAAAAAATTAAAACATTAAAATTAAAAACATTTAAATAAATTTAAATATTTAAAAATAATTAAAATAAACAATTAATTATAGATAATATGGATTTAATAGCTAGTGGGATAACAGGGCTTGATTCTTTGCTGCATGGTGGTATTCCAAAAGGAAACCAAATAGTAATTGCAGGAGGTCCTGGAACTGGAAAAACATTGATGTCACTTGAATTTTTATTTCATAACGCGCTTGCTGGAAAAAAAGCAATTTTCTTTAGTTTAGAAGAAACAATAGAAAAAGTTATTGAGGGTTTTACTTCTGCAATGCCGGAATACAAGGATAATATGAAAAAAGTAATAGACAATGGGAACCTAGTCATGTCAGGAAGAGAAACTGCATTAATGATAAGGGCATCAAGCAAAGAAAATGTATACGAAGTTGATAATTTAATATCTCAATTATCTTCAGAAATCAGCAATGAAAAAGCAGAAGTTGCTGTTATAGATTCTTTGTCTGTTTTTACATTATTGACAAATGAACTGCCAATATATAAAAGATCAATGTACCTTTTAACTGAAATTCTGCAAAGATCAAATGTAACAACATTATTAACAGCAGAATTATCAGAGAGGAATATTGCTAATTTGCAATTTAAATCTGAATTTTTTATATTTGACGGAATAATCGCATTATACCAGAATATTGCAAACAAAAGAAGAATATCTGAAATAGAAATAATAAAAATGAGAAGAAACAGCCATAGCTTTGAAATCGTTCCGTATCAAATAACTCCGAATGGAATTAAAGTATTTACAAAAGACTCTACAATGTACTAATTTTTATTAGCCATAATTTTATGTAAACTGCCTACCTCTGAAAAGTGTGGGCTTCCTTGTTGGGATTAGATGAGAAGTTTGAATGAAATTGTAAAAATAGATGATAAATTATTCAATATTGAAAGACTTATAACTAATTGCAAAAGAGGATCTGCAAAATTTAAGGAAAATAAAATAATAATACAAATCCCTATGGGTATTTCAAGGGGAGAAAATTTTAAAATGTATTTGAACTTAAAATCAAGAATAATAAAATATTTGCAAAAACATAAAGAAATATTTGAAGAAAGGGAAAAATCAGTTCTTAAATTTAATAATGGCCAGGAATTTGATGTTTTAAATAACCATTTTGTTATTAGTATTGCTGATGCTAACACAAAACATTCAAGTGCAAAACTTGATGAAAAAATAATAAAAATCAGGGTCTCAGAGCGTTTGGCAAGTTCAACAAAAGAAAAAACCATTGCTAATTTGGCTAGGCGTATAATATCTTATAAAATAATGCCGCAAATTATTTCAAAAGTAAATGAAATTAACAATATGTTTTTTAAATCACAGATAAATGAAATAAAATTAAAAGATAATATAAGCAACTGGGGAAGCTGCTCCAAAAATAATAATATAAATATAGACTTTAGGCTTGTTTTTGCACCTGACAATGTAATCAATGCAGTAATTATCCATGAATTAGCTCATACAAAACAAAGAAATCATTCAAAAGATTTTTGGAATTTGGTTTATAATGCAATGCCTGATTATAAAAATGCAAGAAAATGGCTTGAACAGAATAAGCAAAATTTATTGCCTGGGCACAAATTTCAATATTATCAATAATTTAATAATCATACTCTGTGACTATTGCAAATATTTCAATTTAATCCGGCAATATCATTAAAGTTATGCAGCTGGGTTCCAACCTCATCTTTTGAATTAAAAATAATTATTTTAATATTATTTTTTTCTGCATCAGCCAGTAATTGCTTGATTTCCTGATTATCAAGCATATCGTCATTAACCAAAATTCTTGATATCTCATAATTTTGAATCCCATTGACAATTGCACTAATGCCATAAAATGCCTTATCTAAACTTACTTGCTTTAAAAATTCTTCCATTAATTTGAATTCCAGTCTTATTTTTTGATTCTTTAATATATTTTCAACATCATTGCTTTTGATAAGCTCATAAACACCGGAACGTTCAACATTACTTACATTTGTAAAAAAAAGCTGCTTGTTTAATTTTTGTAATAAGTGATTATCCTCAATGAATTTTTTGATGTCATCTTTTGTAAATCCAGGCCCTCCAATAATAATTTGATCAACATTCATGTTTTTTATTAATTCAATTATTTTTGTAAAATATTTAGTTTTAGATTCTTGAAAATCTTTTGATGTCATTCTTTTGCTTAAATTGCTGTAGATTTCATTAATAAATTCAATGCCGTAGCCGAGTAAATATGCAAAAATTGTTTTTTCATCATCAACTAAAATAATTCCTAAATTTGGCCTTCTTGACTCTTTTACTGCATCTTCAATTATTTTTAATAAATAACCTGGCCAGTGCTCCTGCTTTTTAATTTCAATTATATTATTTTTTTCAATATTTAATGTATGGTAGCTATGCAATTGGATATATTTTAATGGGCTACCGTCAATAATTTTGCCGACAATTCTCAATTTTTCCGAGTCCTTGTCTATTTCTGTCTTTTCAACCTCCAAATATATCATTACTTCTTTTAATTCGCCTTTATCTTTTTCTTCAGGTTTAAATTTTCTTAAAGACTTTGATTTTACAATATCATTGCTGAAAATAACCCTCTGCGCATTTAATAAATCATTAAATGTTTCAATCTTGATTTTGATTAAACTTTCGTCTTTATAAAATTTTATTATTTTCATTGAATTCAATTATATAATTTATTATACTTATAATTATAATCAAATAATTAATAAACTATTAAAATATTAATAAGGTTAATACTTAAAAAAAATAATGATCTAATGATTATATCAATCCAATTAATAAGAATAATAATTGAAAATTTTATTAAGAATTATGGGGGCATTGCAATATTTTTTTCAATGCTTTTAGAATCTGCATCGCTTCCGATACCAAGTGAAGTAATAATGCCTTTTGCAGGAATTCTTGTTAAAGAGGGTATTTTAAAAAACTTTATTGTAATTTTTGTTTTTTCAGTATTAGGCTCATTAATCGGCGTATTGATTGATTATTATATTGCATATTTTATTGAAAAGGATTTAGTATATAAACATCTTAAATGGTTTCATATTAAAAAAGAAACAATAAACACGTTTAATGAATGGTTTAATGAAAATGGCAGTTTTGCTGTGTTTTTTGCAAGATTAATCCCAGTTGTAAGGGGATTGATAAGTTTTCCCGCAGGCTTCAGCCATATGAATTTGAAAAAATTCGTTTTTTATTCTTTTATTGGAATTTTCATCTGGAATCTCAGTCTTATGCTATTTGGATTTTATTTTTTATCTCAAAATATTGCCCATTTATATATTTTATTAATAATTATTAGTTTATTTATGTTATTACTATATTTTATTTATAGAATATTTTTAATAAAAATAAAAAATAAACCTTTTAATAGAATTAAATCCAAAAAAATGTGATAGACTTGTACATTTCGCCGACAATGAAAAAATTGAATAAATACAGCATTAGAGTTACTGATATTGCTTCACAATACTGGTGCGAACTGCAAATGGAGCTAAATTATTTGTATGGACAAAAATTAACAAGCCAGATTTCTGCGGGAAAGACACTTCATGATGACCTTGAAAATAAAATAAGTGTTCCATTAATATTGCAACCGAAAAATTATGCTGACTATTTGTTCAAGGATTTTTATAAATGTTATACTGCATTAAATTCATTAGATAAAAATAAAAAAGCAAGAGAAATTACACTTTATGGAACACTCAACAGTTTTAAATTAATAGGAAAAATAGATCAATTGGAATTAAAAAATAATTCAACATTATTAATTGAGGATAAAACAAGGTCAAATGGTAATGTTCCTTCTGAAGCGCAAACATTGACGCATAAAATTCAAATAATGGTTTATAGAAAAATGTTAGGCAATATAATAAGTAAAAAATTTGATTATAAAGCATTTAAAAATTTGTATTCTTTGGATAGATTACAGCTTACACAGGAATTTGTAAGGCAATTGGATGCATTAAACATTGAAAAAGATCTGCAGAGTCTGGATGTTATTGCTGGCAAATTTTTCGCAATGATTTCTGAAATAAAAAATTTGAGCAATATTTTATATTTAAGATATATAAATCAAAATACAGGAAATGAGTTAAAATTGTTTAAATTTGAATATGATGAAAATTATACAAATTCAGTAATTGATTTTTCAGTTAAATACTGGAATGGGGAAAGAAAGGCAATTCCAGTCCAGGAATCTGAAAAATGGAAATGCTCTTTATGCAAATTTTTCGGAAAAGAATGTAAAGTATGGTGGAATGATGGAAATAGCATTAAATAAAGAAAATTTAAGGGAAGATTTTTCAAAAAACTATAAAAAATATTATTATGTTGAATTATTCAAAGAAAAAGGTTTTGAAAGAAAACAATGCAGAATCTGCAGAAAATTTTTCTGGACCCTTGATTCTGATAGGGAATTATGCGGAGATTCTGCCCATGAACCTTATTCTTTTATAAAAAATAAAACCAATGAAGTAGAATATAAAGATTTTTGGAAAATTTTTTCTGATTTTTTTAAAAAAAATGGGCATTCGATAATAGAAAAATATCCAGTTGTCAGCAGATGGAGAAATGATCTGTATTATACAATTGCTTCAATACAAGATTTTCAGAGAATTGAAAACAATAAAATGACTTTTGAATATCCTGCAAATCCTTTAATTGTTCCGCAGATATGTCTGCGTTTTAATGACATATCTAATATTGGGATAACTGGAAGGCATTTTACATCATTTATGATGGCTGGACAGCATTCATTTGATTATCCAAAACACGGATACTGGAAAGACAAAACAATTCAGCTGAATTTTGATTTCTTAATAGATAAACTAAATGTGGACAAAAAAAATCTCACATATGTTGAAGATGTATGGGCAATGGGGGATTTTTCAGAATTTGGTCCATGCCTGGAAAGCTTTTCAAATGGGCTTGAATTAGTAAACAGCGTATTTACTGAATTTGAATATAGCAATAGAATAAAAGAACTTGATTCAAAAGTCGTTGATGTTGGATGGGGATTTGAAAGACTTGTATGGTTTTATTCTGGATCTCAGACAGCTTATGATGCAGTATTTAAAAATGAGATAAATTACATTAATAAACAAACAGGATTAAAGCCTGATTATAATCTGTACTCAAAAATTGCATCTGTTTCTGGAAATATTGATTTGAGTGAAAAAAATTCAAAAGATATCAATACAGTAAATAAATTAATTGATACAAAGGATTTGAATGAAATTATAAAGCCAATGCAGGCATCTTATATAATTTCTGATCATTTGAGAACATTATTATTTGCAATAAATGACGGTGCTTTGCCAAGCAATGTTGGGGGGGGATATAATTTGAGAATTATTTTAAGAAGAATCTTTGACATTATGGAGACATACAATATTAATATGGATTTAATCAAGGTAATAGAAATCCATGCAAAAGATCTTAAGAATATATACAATGACATTGACCAAAATATAAGTGAGATATCAGAGATTTTTGATATTGAAAAGATAAGATACCAGAACAATAAAGATTCGGCATTAAAAATTGTTAATTCAATTCTAGAAAAAAAAGAAAATTTAAACCAGTCTAGATTAAAAACATTATATGAAAGCAATGGAATAACAC
The DNA here is from genome assembly GCA_021848125.1 of Microcaldota archaeon. Classification (GTDB taxonomy): domain Archaea; phylum Micrarchaeota; class Micrarchaeia; order Micrarchaeales; family Micrarchaeaceae; genus JAJZMY01. The sequence continues at coordinate 19,341 of JAJZMY010000018.1, read as the reverse complement.
CGCAATTTATAACAAACATTGCAAAGCAAAAAAATTTAAATATAGATATTGATGATTCTTATTTGGAATTATTGAAAAATGATTTTGTAGAAAAAATAAAAAATAAAAACCAAATAGATATAGATATTTCTAATATTGCAATGACTGAAAAATTATATTATTTGTTCAAGACAGAAACAAAAGCAAATGTAATTAAAATCCATAAAAATATAGTTATACTGGATAAAACAGTTTTTTATCCTGAGGGCGGAGGGCAGGAATCTGATTCAGGGACAATCAATAATATTAAAGTAAAAAATGTGCAAATAATGAATGGGGTCATTATTCATGAATTGGAGCAAAATCCAGGTTTCAAAATAAACCAGGAGGTCAGTTGCATTGTTGATAAAGAAAGAAGATTAAGGCTTATGGCACACCATACTGCAACGCATTTAATAAGCAATGCCTGCAGGAAAATCCTGGGAAAGCATGCATGGCAGGAAGGATCATTAAAAACATATTCAAAAGCACATATTGATATTGCACACTATCAAAAATTGACAAAAGATGAAGTGAAAAGAATAGAGGATACTGTAAATAATAATATTATAAATGGAATTAAGGTAAATATTGAGGAGCTTGAAAGAAATGATGCTGAAACAAGATTTGGATTTACAATTTACCAGGGCCATGGAGTTCCTGCAAAAAAACTGAGAATAGTTGAAATAAAAGACCTGAACAATAATATAATAGATGCAGAGGCATGCGGGGGTCTGCATCTAGTAAATAGAGAATCGAGCATAGGGCTTGTAAAAATAATCAAAACAATGAAAATACATGATGGCATTGATAGGATAGAATTCGTTGCAGGATTAGCAACTCTTGATTATTTTAATAAAATCCAGAATGAGATAGAGAACATAGCAGAGGCAATTAATGCAGATCCTGACAAAGTTTATTCAAAAGCATTACAGCAGTTTAATGATCTTAATAAATATAAAAAAAATATGCAGACTATTTCAAGCGATTTGGTAAAGTATTTGTCATATATATTATTAGATCAGATGGAATCAAAAAAAGATGGTAAAATAATCAAACAATTAAATTATGACAGAAAAATACTTAGAGATATTGGAATGGAAATTACTGGGCAAAAAAAATTACTAGTTCTCCTATATAACAATGATTTCGATGTAGTCTGTATTTCGTCTTCACATGAAAGTGCAATTGATTTTATTAAAAAGAATTCTGGCAGAATTATAAAAAATTCTGAATTTTCTGGAGGAGGAACTGAAAAAATATGCGAGGGAAAATTGAAATTTAACCTTAATAAAAATTAAATTAGGATAAATATAATTTAAAACAATATATTTAAATTTTATTTATAAATAATATTTATTTAATTTGAGTATTATTGCAAATATTTTTATACATTTTACTTATAATACTATATCTGTCTTTTAATTAATATTTTAATTAATGATTAATAGATATAATTAGCAAATACAAATCAATTTTTCTTAACTTTTAAAAAAATGATAATATGGCTTATATATACGAAGTTAAACCATCGCAACTTATAAATTCAGCTGCGAATAAATTAAAAAAAATAATTGCAAAACCAGAATATGTCAATTATGTAAAAACAGGCGCAAATAAGGAAAGAATGCCAAATGATCCTGACTTTTGGTTTGTAAGAAGCGCATCAATCTTACGTCAGATTTATATTAATGGACCTGTTGGAGTTTCAAGATTAAGAACAAAATATGGATCACGAAAAGAACATGTTGTTCACAGGAGACATAGATTTAATGCAGGTGGCAGCATTATCAGAGATATTTTAATTGAATTGGAAAAAGCAGAATTTGTTAAAAAAACATCTAAAGGCAGAAGTATTACTTCAAAAGGCCAGTCTTTTTTAGATAAGATTAGCAATGAATTAGTAAAAGTGAACCACAATGAACAGCAATAATGAGGATGCTGACAATAATGCAGAATTAAAAAAAAGACTATCCAAAACAATAAAACAAATGCAAATTGAGGAGCAGAGAAAAGAATTAATGAAACAATTTTTGGATTCCGGCGCATACCAAAGGCTGATGAATATCCGAATATCAAATTATGAATTATATATGCAGATAATTAATATACTGATTTCATTTATACAAGAAGGAAGAATAACAAACAAACTATCTGAAGACCAATTTATTGCATTTATAAATAAAATGACTAGAAAACCTGAAACAAGGATTGAATTTAAACATAAATAAATAAAAGATGAATTGAAATAAATAATATGTGTTGATATGTCAAAAAAATCTAATTTAAAAAAGAGAAAGCTTGGGAAAAAACTTAAACAGAATCGAAGAATACCTTTATTGGCAATATTAAAAACACACAGAAGGGTTCAGACAAATAAGTTTTCAAGAAATTGGAGGCAGAATAAATTAAAAATAAAGGAAGAAAAATGATGAGAATATGGTTCATAAATTATTTACATTAAATATCAGAAAGTATCTTGTTACTCAGCCGAGAAATAAACGAAGAAACAAGGCAATAAAATATATAAGGGAAAGAATATCGCATTTTACAAAAACCCCAATAGAAAATGTAAAAATAGCCCAGCCCTTAAACGCTGCAATACAGACATATTATGCTAAAAAAATGAATAAAATAAAACTTGATGCAAATATTGAGAACAATAATGTTTTATTAACTCATGTAAGTGAAGCAAAAAACATAGTAATAAAAGAAAATAAGAAATTCAAAGAATATGAAAAACTGATTTCAAAAACTACTGGAGCACAAAACAAAAAAGCAGAAAAAACAGAACTGAAAAAGAAATAATTTACTGATAAATATTTTTGCTAAAGCTTTTTTCTAAAAAAATAGATCTTATTAGCTTAGCAATAAGTCATTTAATCTACTTCCACGATCTATTTTATTTAATAATGTAGTCATTATAATAAGATAGATCCAGCCAGACAATGCAAATGTTTGACCAAAGGTATATTGTAAAAATGTTAAATTACCAGTTAATTGGCCATTGCTTATGAAGGGTATTGGAATAATAGCAGAAGTAAAGAATAAAATAATATTAAAACATGAAAAAAGTATTGCAAATATATACCACATTTTTAACCCTAGCAAAAAAATAATCGAAATTACAATATAAATAACTACTTCTATTTCAAGCCAGAAAAGGATTTGTGGAGTTTCTGCGCTAAAACTTGCAAAAAGATGCGCAGCAGAAACTAGTATTGCAACTAAAGCTAATGAAAATCTCATCCACTTTATTTTTGAAAATAATTGATTTGATTGCAGATATTCAATTATATTTACTTTTTTTTCTGAAATACAATCATCTTTGTTTAATTATATTTGTATATTATAAAATATATATTATAAAATAGATAAATTATTAAATAAAAGGAAAAATATAGAATAACAATTATAAATTATTCAATTTTCGCAAATATTTAATCGCAGGTTTTTTCAAATATTTCGTTTTTTAATATAGACCATGCTTCGTTGTACTCTTTCTTTTTTTCAGGTTCAACATATGCTTCTAGCCATCTTGAAAAAACATTATTGCATATATTCTTATTTGCAATTTCTTTTACATCATTCGCACTAATATTTTTCCATTTATTTGATTTTGCAGCACTGAATTCGTCTTTAATATCTTTATCATTAATTGCAATAAAACCGTTCTCTATTGCTTTGCTTGTTTTCCATGAATGGGTCGGGGAGAAACTTGCTATTATTGTTGCCATTAAAATATATTTTTTATGTTGGTTTTCTAATTTATTCTTTTTTGATATCTTATAAATAGTGTCTGAGAATTTATTAAATTTATTTTGATTAAATTTAAATACCATATCATTGACCCATTATTTATATATATAATTTTTTTAATAGAATATTTAAATATTAATAAAAAATATTTTATAATATTATTATAATTATATTATTAAATATTAAATTATTAATTATAAATTTAATAATAAAAATAAAGTGATGATATGAAATTTAATTTATTTGGAAAGAAAAATGCAAATGATTTAGTTAAAAATTCACCATACATTGTTGCAACAGAATTAGTTCCGTATAGGCTATATGCAAATAAAACAAACTCCTTGGTATTATTTGTAAGAATAAAGAATATAACAAAAGACCCATTGCTTACATCATTAGACTTGACAGTCCCGTCAAAATTAGGCTTGAGTGAAAATTTATTTTCAAAACAAAAACAGGTCAAAGTTGGTGAAATACTGTCTAATCAGGAAAAAGAATTACGAATAGAAATTTTTGGGAATATAGACACTGATCAGGGCGAATATACTTTAAATATCAATGCAAATGCGCATTTTAGGGACTATTCTCATATTATAAATTCAGTAACAAAATCTATTTTATTAAAAGTTATAAAATAATTTAGCAATAGAAGATTTAGAAAAATAATATAAAATTATCACCTTCACAGATTTTTGAAGTGTTATAAATCTTAACTCTTAAATTTTGTAGGGTGTAAATATTTTATTTTTACTTTTATATCGACAAATTAAAATATATTTTCAATTTATCCCCCACCACTATTATAACTTCTTAAAAGTAATTTGAAAATTTTAATGATTGGATTAATGCAATTCAAAAATACTTAAAAAAAATATAATAATGATTTTTTAAAATTATTTTTTAATTGTAAAATTATTAATAACTGTTCCATTTGTGTTAAGCAGCGCAAATTGGGAAAACTTGGCATTTGCTGCTGTCAAATTAATAATCCATATATTTGAGAATGTTTTGTTTAAAGGTGTTAGAGAAGCATTTAATAAATGATAAAATTTTGCATTGGATGATACATTATTATATCCATAGGTATTAACATAATTCTTTAATGATCCTGATAAATTATATGCCCTTACTACTGCTACTTGCGGCGTGCTTATTATATAAGAAGAATACTGGTTCAATGAATTATTTGATATCCCATAAATAATGCACTTGTCTGTATACATATTATATATGCTTGGTTCGAGCCCTGTTGCAGGATAATCAAATCCTATTATAAATAAGGTGGGGCAGACTTTTGTTTGATTGAGAATAATTCTTAAAACAATATTCCAGCTGTTGTTTTCAATTGCTGATCTGGATTCATTTATTATTGTTATATTTGCATTTGGATATGTTTTATTAAGATCATTGATAACAAATTGTTCTGCTTGCTGCTGCCCGATTTGGCTTGGCTTTAAAATCATATTTCCAAAAACAAGGTATATTGTGATAAAGACTAATGCAATTATTATGGCAAACAGACCAACTTTTAATACTAAATCCATATTATCTTTATTATTTTGTTTATTATTAATTATGTGCGAAATAAATTTTATTAATTATTAATTAATAAATAACATAAAATAATATAAATATAATAAATAACTAATTTATAAAATTTTGGTTTTTATTTTATTTATTTTATTTAATCTAAAATATTTATTTTCTTAAAAAATTAATGCATAAATTCAATTAATATTTAAATCAGATTTTTGTTATATAATATTGATATTTTAATATAAATTATTATAATTTAATATAAAATCATTTAATTTTTCTTATTTTAAATACTAAAATAAATAATAATTTTGTTTATTTTTCTGTTTATTTATTACATATTAATTATGCACTTCCATTATTATTATAATAAATTAAAATAAACAGAAGATTTAAGAATATTATTTCCTTATTTTAAATTAATTTAAATATAATATATTTAAATAAAATAAAAAAAAAGGCGATAAAATGAGCGATCTTATGGATAATATTTTTGGAAGCGGACAAGCAGAAAAAAAATCTTCTGATGATGAAGATTTTAGTTCTACTCAGATAAAAATAATTACTGCTGGTTTTGGCGGAGCTGGAAACAACATTGTAAACAGGCTGCTTAAAGCAGGAGTAAAAGGGACTGATTTCGTTGCTGTTAATACAGATGCACAGCATTTTAAAATAATTGATGACAAAATCAAAAAAATATTAATAGGAAGAAGCATAACAAGAGGATTAGGCGCTGGCGGAGATCCGTCAATTGGAGCAAAGGCAGCAGAAGTTGACAGAAATTTGCTAGAACAAGTATTTAATGGTTCACAGCTAGTATTCCTATGCGCTGGAATGGGCGGAGGAACTGGAACAGGGGCAATAACAGTTGCAGCACAAATAGCAAAGCAGCAGGGAGCAATAGTTGTGGCAATGGTAACATACCCATTTAATTTGGAAAGAGTTAGAAAGGTAAAAGCAGAGGAAGGAATCCAGGCACTTAGAAAAAATTGCGACAGTGTTATTATTTTAGACAACAACAGGCTGGTAAAGCTAGTTCCAAATCTTCCAATGAACGATGCATTTGCGCTTGCTGATGAAGTTCTTGCAAAAGCAATCGGCGGACTAGTATGGACAATAACACAGCCAAGCTTGATTAATATTGATTTTGCAGATGTCAGATCAATAATGGGAAACGGCGATGTGGGCTTTATTTCAGTTGGCTCTGGAAGAGGAACTGATAAAGTAACAATTGCATCTGAAGCAGTTCTAAAGAACAAATTACTTGACGTTGATTTTGAAGGAGCATCTGGAGCATTAGTGCATATATCAGGTGGAGGATCATTGACAATTGGCGATGCAATAAAAGCTGGAGAAATAATAACAGATAAAATGGATCCAAAAGCAAATGTCAAATGGGGTGCAAGGCTTATTCCAGGATATGACGACCAAATAGAAATTGTTGCAATAGTTACTGGAGTCAAAGGTTCAAGCATAATTGGCAGATTAGAAGAAAAGAAACCTTCTGCATATTCAGACATTGACATAATAGGTTGATTTTAATTTATTTATTTTTTTAAACTTTTAATTAAAAGTTTTATTTTTTTTGATAAAGCTTTTTTGAAAAGCTTTATTTAATATTTAAAAGGCGATAAAATGGAAGATGAGTTTTCAGCGAAATTAGGTGTAATTGGAGTTGGAGGTCAGGGGAGCAATTTAATCAATAGACTATACAGTTATGGTATAAAAAGTGCGCAGACAATTGCTGTTAATACAGATGTCAAGCACCTGCACATGATAAATGCCCATAAAAAAATACTTATTGGCAAGGAATTGACAAGAGGATTGGGCGCTGGCGGATTTCCAGAAATAGGCGCAAAGGCAGCAGAAGTAAGCAGAAATGAAATTGAAGAAGCTATTAAAGGATATGATATGCTATTTTTGGCAGCAGGAGCTGGCGGAGGAACTGGAGGCGGAGCAGCACCAGTAATAGCAAAGATTGCAAAGGAGCAGGGATGCCTTGTTGTTGCATTTGTAACATATCCGTTTGCAATAGAAAGAAGCAGAAAGCAAAAAGCAGACTGGACAATAAACCAGTTAAGCAGAAATGCAGACACAACAATAATACTTGAAAATGATTTGTTATTGAGCTATGCGCCTAACTTGCAGATTGAAAAGGCATTTGAACTGATTGACAGCATAACTGCAAATGCAGTAAAAGGAATTGCAGATACAATAACATTGCCAAGCTTAATAAACCTGGATTTTGCTGACGTAAGAGCAATACTTGGAAATACTGGAACTGCTATGATTAACATTGGCTCTGGATCTGGATCTGATAAAGTTGAAAAAGCAATAACTTCAACATTGTCCCATCCATTATTAAATGTTGAAAGAAGCGGAGCAAAAAGCGCACTAATTCAAGTAAATGGCAGTACATCATTAACAATAGGGGAAGCAACTGAAGTTGGTGAAGGAGTAACAAGCGATATGGATGCAAAGGCAAATGTTATTTTTGGTGCTAGATTATCTCCTGAAGTGCATGACCAGATAAAAGTAGTTTCAATATTGACTGGAGTAAAACCAAGATTAGGCGAAGTAATATACAAAAGCAATGCATCTAATAATACAATGGACTTAAGCATTGAAAATATTATTTGAATTTTGGTTGTTATTTTCTGATAAAACTTTAGCAGCTTTGCTGCTGCTAAATTTTGCAAACTTTTCATTTTGCTAAAGCTTTTTTTAAAAGCTTTATTATTTTATTCTTCTTTTATTATAAAAACGATGATATGAGAGAGCAAAAAAGGACAAAACCATTTTATAAAATAAAATTAAAGGAAATAAAAAAATTCAAGGAGGCAAAATTAACAAACAATAAAGAAATATTGGATTTTGAAATTCATATCTGCGCATGCGGATTGTCAAAACAAATGCCGATATGCGATGGATCCCATAAAATTTTTTGCAAGGATAAAAAATAATATTCAAAAAGTATAATTATTTATTGTGTATTTTAATACTGTATAATTGTGCTTTTGTTTTAAATTAAATAAAAATGTGAAATAATGAAACATGATATAAAACCTGATTTTAACCATTTCAATCCAAAATTGTTATTAAATCCAGAAAGGAAGAAAAATGAGAATCCTGAAAAAATAATCCCAATACAGTATTTAAAAAATAAAGTTGTTGCTGATTTTGGATGCGGAAGCGGTTTTTATAGCAATTATATAAAAAAATTTGCTTTAAAACTTTATTGCATAGATCCAAGCAAAAATTTGCTTGATGCAGCAAAAAAATACATTAAATTAAACAAAAAAATATTATTTATAAATTCAAAAATTTCAGATGTTGCAATACCTTTTAAATCTGTTGATACAGGCTTGCTTGCAAATGTTTTTCATGATATTGATCCGAACTTAAGAAAAAAATCAATAAAAAAAATAAAACAGATTTTAAAACATGACGGAATTCTAATTGTCGTAGAATGGAAAAAAGTGAAAACAGAATCAGGTCCGCCGTATAAACTACGAATTGATGAAAAAAAATGCATTTCATATTTTATTGATTTGAAATTTAAAATTATAAAAAAATTTAATGTTGGGGCGCAGCAATACTGCTTGATATTGAAAAATTCAATAAAAATAAACAAAAATAATCATGATGCCAGAAATTCTAAAAAATAAAATGAAGAAACAGGGATATCATTTTGTCGGTAATCATTCTGCTGTAAAAATTTGCGAGTACACAGCAAATGCACTGCGCAATAGAGAACTTTGCTATAAAAATAAATTTTACGGAATTAGATCATGGCAATGTATGCAGATAAGCCTTTCAATTGGCTGTGATCTGGCCTGCAGGTTCTGCTGGAGAATGATTCCTGAAGAAATGAATGTAAAATGGAATGAATTAAATGCAGTTGAACAAGATGATCCTGAAGAAATATTGAAAGGTCTTATAAAAGAGCAAAAAAGGATAATCAGCGGTTATAAATCAGATAATAATTTGGAAAGGTGGAACCAGGCAAATAATCCAGTGCATGTGGCAATAAGCCTTACCGGAGAATCTTTGTTCTACAGGAAAATAAATGAGATTATAAAATTATTTCATAAATATAAAATTTCAACATTCATTGTCAGCAATGGAACGCTACCAAAAGTGATTGAAAATTTGGAACCACCAACTCAATTTTATATTTCATTGCAGGCGCCAAACAAAGAATTATATTTTAATATAACGCGACCGAAATTAAAAGATTCGTGGGAAAGATTTATAAAATCATTAAAAATAATGAAAAATATGAATACACGAACAGTATTAAGAATGTCATTAGTGAAAAATTTGAATATGATAGATGCAGAAGGCTATGCTAAATTAATAAAAATTGCAAAACCCTGGTATATTGAAGTTAAAGGATTCTCATTTGTCGGTGGTGCTAGAGATCCTATGAGAAATTTGGAATATTCTGATATGCCATTACATGAAGAGGTAAAAAAATTCGCAGAAATAATTGCAGAAAAAACAGGATATGTTGTAAGTAATGAACACAAAAAAAGTAGGATTGTGCTTCTTTCAAAAGACAAAAAGGCTGAAAAAGATGCAAAAATTAATTTTGAATTATTATTTTAAATAAAAAATATTGAAATAAATAAAAAATCAATAAAAAATATGTTTTTGCTGTCTGCATGTTTTGCATTCATAAGAAACATATCTATGGACACTTACAATTTTTACATTGCATGTAATTCCAGGAACTAGGATCATATTGCATTTATTGCAGATTTTATTTTTCATTTTTTTTGGTATTTTTATTTTATAATGCGAACTGATTTTTCTTAGTCTTATTATATATTTTTTTGCAAGATTAAATTCCTTATTATCAATTCTGGATTCTGCTGAATTAAATAAAATATTTATTCTTTGATTTCCAATTTGTTCAACTAAATTTCTATTTTTCATTAAACCATTGACGAAATAATAAATCCGATTAGTGCAATTGTCATTGCAATAAGGCTCAAGTTTCGTGACATGTCATAAAATTTATTAATATTGGCTGTATTTTTATTCATTTCATTTCTCTTTAACATAATTATTTTCAAATATATTGTATTAATAAATAAAAGCATTAGGTCTGCAATTAATATTGGAATTAAATAAAAAATATTGAATTTAAATGGTAAATTAAACAAAAATAAATAAAATGAGATAAAAATAGCAATCAAGTAAAGAAAGAATGCTAATATTGCTGAATTTTTCATGCCAAAATATTTTACAATATTTTTAGTTTTTCTTATTTTAATATCCCCTTTGTAATCTCTTATCATCCCATGAATTTCTCGCCCGATTCCGGCAAATAAAATAAGGGCACTTATAAAAATTATATTTAATGAAATTGTATTTGATACAACATAATTTCCAAAAATAAATGGGATTGCCATTGACAATCCTATAAATATATTTCCAATTAGAAAAATATCTTTTAATTTGTAGCTATATAAAACTGAAATTAATCCAAAAATTATTGCAATTATAAATGCATTTTTGTTTATAAAAAGTGCAGAAAATACCCCTATAAATAAACATATTAAAGCAATAAATAATGCTGTTTCTTTTTTGATGGCGCCTATAACAATTGGCCTATTTTTTTTGTTTTCGCGATCTGTTTTAATATCAAAATAATCATTTATTGCAAAAGCAGACATACTAATAAATATTGGTGTTATTAGACTGAGAATTAATAAATAAAAATTAGGAAGATTTTTCAAAACAATTATTTCTCCAGATATTACTGCTATCACTAATATTAAACTGTGTTCTATTCTGGTTAATTTTAGGATTTGTTTAATAGTATTAGCGAGTGTCATTGAAATCAGAAGATTTGATTTATAAATTAATAAAAATAAAATTAAACTGCATCTATATTTATTTCTTTATATCCAATATTCAAAAGAGCTTTAACAACATCTTTTTTATGATCTCCTTGTAATTCAATAGATAAATCTCTGACAGTGCCACCACATGCGAGCATTCTTTTAAGTTTTTTTGTTAATTCTGTAATTTCACTACTATCGATACCGTCAACAACTGTAATCATTTTTTTAAATTTTACTTTTCTTAAATAGACTTTTATTTTATTTTCGCCTTCTTTATCCAATACAGAACACACACATATATCTTTTGGAAGACCGCATTTAGGACATATATCTGGCATTAGACACTTACACCTCTTTGTGAAAGAATTGTTTTTATTCTGGCAATTGTTCTTCTGATTTCTCTTGATTTGACAACTTTACTTGCAACTCCTGTTGATTTTATTTTCTGCTTTTCCTTTGATAGTTCAAGTTCAAGATCATTTAATTTTGAAATTAAACCATTACTATCTGAATTTTTGATTTCTTTAATTTTTATATAAAACACCTTTTTATTTAATATAAATAGAATTATTATTATTTATTAAATAACAGTTTAATAAATGTTTCGTTTTAAATCCTGCGACGAAAATATAAAAATTGATTAAATTTATAAATTAATATATTGATTTTATTTTATTTAATCTGATCTTTTATTAATTTGAAATAAACAAAAGCTCCGATTGTCTGTAAAATACCACCAATAAATAATGGCGACGACATACTAAGTTCCATTAGATAGCCAGATAATCCTGATGATGTTTGCGAAAATCTAGTCCCCATTCCCTGCATTGTAGTTGCTGTGCCATAATCTTCATTACTGATATTTTTAATATTTGTTACTGCTCGTGAAGGCATTCCAATTCCAGCAATAAACGTTCTTAAAATTAATAAAAATGCAACAATCCATAAGAATGGCATAAACGCAATTAAAATAAGAGATAAGCCTTGAAAAAGTCTTGTATATGTTGCAAAATTTAAAATATATCTGCTATTTTTATATTTTATTCTTGAAGCAGAATAGGATGCAATTGATGTAGTTATATACGATAGCGCGAATATTAATCCAATCATAAAAGCAGATGCATTATATTTTAATGCCAGCCATAAGGGTAGGAGGGGCATTACTAATCCAATTCCAGCGCCATTAATTATATTTGGCAATAAAATTCGTAATGAGTAATTTGTACTCTCTTTTTTCATAAATTTTGCTTGTTTCTTTGGTCTTTTTACTTCTTTAACTAAAAACAAACTAATTACTGAAATAAAAATAAAACTAAAGGAAAGCAGATAAAGAATTTTGAATGCATTTATATCTCCGAGGCTTAATGCAATTAAATTTTGGGATGAAAGCAGTATTCCGCCAACAACAGCAAATAAAGATGCAATTAAATTCATTTTTGCTATTTTATTAATTCTAATATTTTGATCTTTCCAATTACTTGCTATTAATGCAGTTGATCCTGGAGACATTGCGCCTCTTACACCGCCGGCAGTGCCACTAACACCACATAAAACAGCTGCAATTAAAATCAGAGTTAGTGTAGTAGATGTTGATAATAATAACAATCCTATTAAAGGCAATAATTCAGCAATAATTAATATTTTTTTGAAACCAATTCTATCTCCTAAATTGCCGAGGCTTAATGCAATAAATGCATTTATAAAAATAATTATAAAATAAAAAATTCCTATTATTTCTAGCTTATATCCAAGAGCTTTAAAATATAAAGGTAATGAAAGTGTTGTAAAAATAAGGGCAATACTTCTCATTGCACGTGAAACTAGAAGATATTTAAAGGACTTGTTTATTTCATTTTGTTTATAAATCATAAAATCTGAAAATTATTATTTATATTTTTAATAATTAGATATTTAATTTTATAAATAAATGTATTAAAAAATATGAATTAATTGATGTTATGAAACTATTGATTTTATCTGATGTTCATTATCCAAATTCGAAAAATGATGCATTTGATATTATAAAAAAAGAAAATCCAGATAATTTGATGCTACTTGGAGATACAATAGACAATTCAAAATCAAATAAAACAATTGTTGAATTATATGAAATTTTTTTTGATAAAGTAAAAAAATTAATTCCAATAAATTCAGTATATGCGATAGTTGGGGATAATGATTATTCATTTTCTGATGAGAAAAAAACCTTAATTTTTTTAAATAAACTGAACTTGGCAAATAAAAATAAATTTTTAATAAAAAAAGGGAATATGGTATTTTTTCATGGAAATCTTGAAACAAGTTTAAGGCAAGAGTCAATTGGAAAATCAATTTTAAAAACATCCAAGTCTTTTAAATTAGACATACTTGCTATTTTATTTCTAAGTCTGTTAATTCGAACAAAATTTAAAATATCTTTTTCTAAATATCTATTTTTTGGCCATCTTCATTATCTTGGAAAAATTAACAATAAAACATATGTCTGTGGCACTTTAAGCAGGGATAAGATAATTTATGAAAAACAAAGGTCATATGGTTATATTATTATTGAACATAATAATTTTATTTTCAAAAATTTCAAAATTGTAAAATTATAGGACATAATTAATACCAATCTTTAATTTATTATAAAATTGTACTACTTATAATTTGCGTTATGTGGATTAAAGGCTGTGGATAAATACCAAGGCTAATTATTATAAATACACATACGCTTGCCACAATAAGCGCTTGTTTATCAAAACTTATTATTTTTGCTCTTGTTTTTCTATACATAGCTGTTATTACTTTCCCATAATAATAAATAGAAATAAAACTATTTAAAATTCCAATAAGGGCTAATAACAGCATATTTGCATTTATTGCACTTGAAAACAATAAAAATTTTCCATAAAATCCGAGGAGAGGTGGAATACCAGCCATTGACAGCATTAATATTGTTAGAGATATTGCTGCAAAATTATTTCTTGAACTTAATCCTTTATAATCACTAATTGTATTTAAATTGTGCTGTTTTTGAAGCCAAAAAATTATTGAAAACGCGCCGATTATCATAAACGCATGTGCAAAGATTTGAAAAATTGATGCCTGAAGTCCATATTGTGTTAATGTTGCAATACCAATTAAAATATATCCTGCTTGGGATATTGATGAATAAGCAAGAAGTCTTTTTATGTTCTTTTGGACCAATGCAATTAAATTTCCAAAAAACATTGTTAATATTGCCAAAACAGACAAAATTGTTGAAAAAAGCTGTTTATATGAAATAAAAACAATAAATAAAACTAAAATTATTGCAACAAAGGCTACTGATTTATTGATTCCTGAGATTAATGCAGTTATATTTGATTCAGAAGCTTGATAAACATCAGGAACCCAAAAATTGAATGGAAATAATGCTGATTCAAATCCTAGCGCAACAATAAATAAAATTAATGCTAATTCTATAAAATAATTGCTGCTAATTATATTATTGTTTATAATATTTGTCAAGGTTAATTGTGCATTATAAGGAAATATTAAAACAATTGCAAATGCAAATATTGATATTGATATTGCACTTAGTAAAAATAGTTTGACCGCTGACTCTAATTTATATTCATTTTTACTTAGTATTAAAAAACTAGTTGAAATTGAAATCAATTCAAGTGCAAGAAATATTGTAATTAAAGAATTTGCAATTGGAATGAGCAAAACACCTATAATAACTAGGCTCAATAATGTATAAAAATACTGTGTTTCTTTTTCAAAAGACAATATTAATATAAGAATAAATAAAAATGAGAAAAAACTTATAAAAAATAATGAAAATCTAAATATATGAAATAAATTTAATATAAGTATATTAGTGCTTAATAAAAATAAATAAGATGATACTAATATTAATGACAATAATAATAAAAGCATTATAATAAAATTAATTTTTTTATTTTTATTAAAAATCGAGAATAAACTATATATAAAAATTAATGATAAAATAATTAAAATAAAATCAGAAATATTTATAATGGGCATTTAATCATTTTTTAATTATATTTATATTGGATTCAGTAATTTTAATATTATAAATGGAAAAATACCAAATAAAAATATAAAAAACAATAAAATAAAATATACGAATTTTTGCTCTATTCTAATAAAATCAATATTCTTTGAATATTTTTTAGTGGATAGAAAAGACTTGTTAATTATAAAATACATGAATGCACCTAATAGCAATATTGCAAATAATGGAATAATACCATATAAGCCAAAAGATTGTATTGCACCAATAAAAATCAATAAATCAGCAATAAATGCAGTTGTTAATGGCATTCCAACTATTGCAAATGTCCCAATCAAAAAACAATATGCTGACAATCTTGCATTTTTAACAATTCCTTTTAAAACTTTGATGCTTCTTGTACCATATATCAATTCAATAGATCCTGCAATCAGAAACATTAATGCAATTATTAATCCGTGGCTGAGCATTGCATATATGCTTCCAAATAATCCAAAATTATTCAATTCAGAAATTCCAAATAATACAATTCCCATTTCAGTTATTGTTGAATATGCAATAACTCTTTTTATATCGTCTTGTTTCATTAGAACAAAAACAGAATAAAATATTGAGACAATTGCTGCTATTGCAATATAATTACTATATAATTTAAAGATTGGCAGCATTTCAAACAATAATATTATCCCAAATCCACCAAACTTTGTTAATATTCCTGATAAAAGCATTGATCCCTGAGTTGGCGCTTCAGTATGGGCATCTGGAAGCCATGAATGAAATGGAAAGACTGGTAAATTTATTGCAAATGCAATTAGCAATAAAACAAAAATAACCAATTGTATATTTGCTGGTATTAAATTTGAATTAGTAATTATTTTTTGAATATTAAATGAATGAATTGGTGTATAGAAATATATTATTAGAATGCCAAACAAAAGCAATGAACTTGCAAAAATTTCATATATTAAAAATTTCATTGATGCTGTTCTTCTATTTGGAGATCCGAGAATATTAATCATAAAAAATAAAGATATTACACCAATATCCCAAAAAATAAAGAATATGAAGAGATTTAATGAAAGAAATAAACCAATACCTGATATTTGAAATAAAATAATAAGAAAACTTGATAGCTTTTGCTCTGCTCTATGTACGTTTCCGGCCAATGCAGTTGCAAACAAAATAATATTAGCCATCAGGAATAAAACAAATGATATTGGATTTAGGCCTAAATTAAAATTTATATTTAATGATTTAATAAACAAAATTGAATTAGTTATATTAACATTTCCAATTTTATAAAAATAAATAAGCAAAAATAAAGAAATTGCCAAAACCAGCCCTGTTGATAAAATACTGATTTGCCTGCTGTGTTTTTCTTTCAAAAGTGCAATAAAAATAATGGCAATAGCTGGAATTAGAATACATATATCTAAGATATTTGATAAAAATTGCGATATTAGTTGATTTAATATTAACATTTAATCTCACTTAATAATAAAAAATAAAATAAGGAAAATCAGTCCTAGAGCAAAAAATAAAATATATGTATTAATTTGCCCATTTTCAAGACGTTTTAAAACATTGCCGATCTTTATGAAAATTAATGCAAAATAATAAATCAGCTCATTAAATAATTTATCAAAATAATACATAATGTTTGAAATTGCTAAAATAAAATTATATGCCAATGAATATACCAGCCAAATAAAAACATTATTATAAAAAAATTTATGGGCTATACTTTTATTTGCATTTTTTTCTTTTTTAATTAAATAATCCATTGATTTTGATTTATAGTAAAAATATGTTGTGAAAATAGCGACTAAAATCAAAATTGTTGATATGATTTCATCCTTTAAATAGGACATATAATCAATTTTTAAGATATTTGCTGGAAAAATATAATTTAGTGCAAAAATAAAAAGAAATGAGCTGCTTAAAAGCAAAATTAAATTTAGAAATATTGCAAATTTCATTGAAAATGATGAAAAACTTATCATAGCTTTATGCTTCTGAGTTTTTGGTTTTTGCATTATGAATAGCCATCTGAAAATATATAAAGCACTAAGAAAATCTATTAATACTAAAATTAAATATACTATTAAATTAGAACTTGCAAAAATATCCAGGCTGATTTTTCCAAAAAATCCACTAAATGGAAATAAGCCGGCTAAAGAAGCTGAACCAATAAATAATGAAATTAAAATAAGCTTTGAATTTATACTGAGCCTATGAATATCGGATTTTTCATCATGTGATTTCATAATATAGCCAGAGGATAAAAATAATAATGACTTATAGAAAGTTTGAACAATAAATAATGCCAATGCAGCATACAATGCATTTAAGCCTAAGGCAACCATCATTAATCCTAAATCCTCAATTGTTGAATATGCAATTATTTTTTTAATATGGTTTTCTGCAAGGGCATTTGTTGCCCCTATAATACTTGTTATTAAACCAATAAACAGAATTAGATAGAGCAGATGAGATTTTATGAATAAGGGCAGTAAGATGATAATTAAAAATACACCTGCTTTTACCATTGTTGAAGAATGCAGGAATGCTGAAACTGGTGTCGGCCCTTCCATTGCAGGTGACAGCCAGTTAGTAAATGGAAATTGCGCTGATTTTGTAAAAATAGCAATTAATAAAAAGATTAATGGAACTGATAATAATGGTTGAATAGGTGAATTAATAATTGTATAAAAATTCAGGGTATGGTATAAATTAAAAAAAATTACAATTGAAACTAGCATCGAGATATCACCAATCAATATTGTTGTTATTGCTTTTCTTGCTGCATCTGGTGGTTTTTCCTTATGGTACCAAAATCCAATTAATAGATAACTTGTAATTCCTAATAATTCCCATCCAATAATCAAAGAGATGAAATTGGCTGAAATTGAAAATAGCATCATTGCTGATGTAAAAATTAACATTTCAAAATAATATCTGTTTTGTTCGCTTGGAACATTGATAAATCCAATTGAATAAATAAATATTAAAATAGAAATAAGGCTTACAAGAAACAGCAAAAGCTTATTTAGAAAAAATGTTGAAATTACAAAATTAAAACTAAAATTATTAAAATTAAACCAATTTATTGTATAAATATTTCCTGGCTGAATAATAACAAAAAGTGTAATAAGAAATGAAATTAATACTGATATCAATGAGATATAGGACATTAATTTGGAATTTTTAAAATTATTTATTACAGCAATTAATGACGCAATTAGCAATGGAACTAAAATATATAATGGAAAAACAAACATTTTATCTTTTTAATATTTTTAATGTTTTCTAATTTTTTAATTTTGATAATTTTGAAACATCTAGGCTAACTTTTACTTTTGACATATATCTATAAAAAATTATTAATGTTATTATTTCAATAGCTGCAACAGACCATATTGCTAAAAGCAATAAAATTATATTTCCTAAAATTAAATATGTAAAAAAACTTACAGCAAGCAGAGAACTTGCGACAAATATTATTTCAACTGAAATTATCATTAATATAAAATGTCTTGAAAATGCAATCCCGCTTATGCCTATTGAAAATAAAATAAAACTAATTAAAATAAATAATAAAATCATAAAAACCATAATTTGTTATTTTTCATTGTTTTGTTTATTATTCAATTCTTTTAATAATAATATTGATGCAATTGATATACCAAATAAAACAATTGCAATTATATAAAAATTTGGTATCTGCACTGACAAATTATTTGCTATTATCTGACTTGAAAGAATATTTTGGCTATTGTTTGCAAATATAATAGATTTTAAAGGATAAACTATAATAATAAATATTAAAAACGCAAATAATAAAAATTTTGTAAAATTAGTGAATTTAAAATCAGGCAGTTCAGCTGATGAAATACCAATAAACATATATGTGGATATCCCACCTATTGTGATAAGCAGTTGAATTACTGCCAATAAAGGCTGATTCAAAAAAAGAAACAGTATTGAATTAAATATAAATAAAAAAGACAATGAAATAATAATATATAGTATGTTTTTAAATAGAAAAATTAAAAATGATAAAATAGTAACTATAAGAATTATTGTTAATAAAAATATTTCAATAATCATAAAATCATTATTCCAATTCTTCAGGCCTAAATATGAATTCTCTCCTATCTAATCTTTCAA
>JAJZMY010000038.1:1870-34057 GCA_021848125.1 Microcaldota archaeon | reverse complement strand
ACTACTTATTTTTTCATAATTTATTCTTTGGGCAACGAACCATTTATAAGTAAAGCCCCAGAAGGGAATTAAACCCTCGACCCCTTGCTTTTTGTTCATAGATACCAAGCAAGTGCTCTTTAGTGCAAAAGAATCACTGAGCTACTGGGGCATATATTTTTAATTTTTATTAATTAAATTAAATCTAAATATTTTTATAATTAATAAGATTATTTAAATAATTTTAATTAATTAAAATAAATTTATTAATAAGTTTATTTTCTTATTAATTTTATTATTTTTGATTTATTCCGAGTTTTACTATGAAAAACATTTATGAGACTAAAAATTATAAATTTCTTGTATTAATACCTATTTTATTATTATTTATTAGTTTATATTATATTCCAAAAATTCAATTGGATTCATCGCTTAAAGGAGGTATTGATATCAGTATTCAGACCTATAATTCAGTCAATAATACAGCCTCAATTGCATTGCTTATAAATCAAAAAATATCTGGTGCTGATGTAAAAGTTTCTAAGATCAATCCTAATAATTTATCAATAACGCTTAATGCAAATACAAGTCTAGCAAATGCAGAATCAAGTCTTTTACTGATTTACAATGAATATAAAAATTATTCCAATGCAACACTGTCAATTGCTAAGGCCCAAATTCTGCTGCAGAATAAAAGCATTACAAATTCTTCATCTTTAAATAATTTAATAGGCGCCCAAAAATTAAATCAGTCAAAATATCTTTCCCAGATGAACTCCAGTTTAAAAAATGAATTAATTCAATTGTCTCCCATAATTTCAACCACTTCATATAACTCAAGCAATGCTAAGCAAATGATAACCATGGCTCAGACTTCATTTACAAATGCATCATCAATTTATAAGAAAAACACGCTTTCCTTGCTGAATTCTATTATTCCTTTTAAATCCTATTCATACAATGCAATCACGCCAACACTCGGCCAATATTTTCTTCAGAAAATAAAACAAATAGTAATAATATCTTTTATTTTAGTTGCTATTGCTGTATTTTTTATATTCAGGAATCCAATTCCCTCAATGGCAGTTGTTTTCGGAGCTGGAAATGATATTATTGTTGCATTAGGCGCAATGGGGCTGTTTGGAATACCTCTCGGCGTTGCATCAATCGGGGCCATATTAATGTTAATAGGATATTCAATGGATACTGATCTGTTAACAGCAATAAGAATTTTAAAAAGAAGTGATGAAACAGCAACAAAAAGAGCTTTTTCCACGCTCAAAACAGGATTAACAATGACATCAGCAGCAATTATTTCTTTTTCTGTTCTTTTTATTGTGTCATATATTACAGGTATTTCAACATTTTTTGAAATTTCAGCAGTAGTTCTTTTTGGCCTTATTGCAGATATATTTACAACATGGTTTGGGAACACAACATTAATATTATGGTATAAGCACCACAAGGACAATAAATCAAAATAATAAGGATTAGAGAGAAAGCAAAACACCAATGCTTATAATCATTGCAAGCCCAATCAACTGCATTTTATTAAGTCTGTCTTTGAAAAATAAATACGCAAAAATACCTATTAAAGCAGGCAGCATAGCAAGAAAAATACTGCCAAAAATAAGATTCTTTGATTTAGTAATGAATAAGAATAATAGATTTCCTATGCCATCGCTAAATGCAGCAATGAAAATAATTAGGACTAATTTTTTATTAATATTTTTTTGTTTATCATTATATTTTTTTGCTATATTTCTATGTCTTTTAGTATTTAGCCAAAATAAAAATACAATGCCAACCACAAATGCAAACATCCTTGAAAAAGAGATAAATGAAATATAATTTATTCCTTTAATTGTTAACATTAATGCCATAATAAACCAATAGCTAGCCCATGAAATATTTGCAACAATTGCTGGTATAAACTGTTTGTTTAATTTTAATCTTTCATTGCTTGTTACAAGAAATGTGCCTATTACCAATAATATTAATGCAATTATTTCAATAAATGTAATATGTTCTTTCATTACAAAAAAACCAAACATAATAAGCATTGCAGGTTGCAGCACAGAAAGAGAAAATGTATTTGTTGCCTGCTCTGTTTTAAGTGTCATAAAGTTTAGTATATATCCTGCCACTAAAAAAATTGATGAAATAATAATAAAAACATCAATTTTAAAACCAGCAAATAAATTAGAAAAATTAAGATTTACCAGCAATAATAAAAACATTGGAATTGCTCCGATTCCAGTAACTATTGCTGCTATTTTATAATATTCAAAATAATCAGAAACATACTTATAAATTATATCGCTGATAAAAAAAGACAGCGTTGCAAATGAGGCAAAAAGAATAAGCGAAAACATCGTATCATTTATTTTATTTTTTATAGTTCTATATTATTATTTACTTGCTGGTTATTTAATAAAATCAGTTATTGTTTTATTCTTCGGAAATGCCCGTCCATTCAATGTTTCAATCGGCAGATCAACTTCATCTGCAATTCTCAAAAGTTCGCTCATATCAATAATTCTATCACAAAAAAGTTCAATAAAATAATTTTTTCCCACATTTATTTTTTTAACTTTGAATTCCAGCATCTGCAGCATCCCAGCTCGTTTTACCCTTATTTTTACTGCGCCTTTTTTAATTATCTCATTGCTATCATAAACAGCCATAACTATTATTAATTATTGAAAATATATAATATTTACTTTTTTAAATTATTAAAGAGGCTGTTGAAAATTTATATTCACAGAAGAATTTTGTTTTTTTCTTTCCAATAATTTTCAATGCAAAATTAAGAAAAATATAATTTTTAGAGCTGCAAAATAATTTCAGTGTGTATTTTTTAAGTTTATTGTTCATTATATTTTATTAAAATTGTTTGAAAATTTAAGATTTTCAACAGTCTTTAATTAAATAGTAAAATCTGTTTTTAGATGGTCTCATGAAAGAATACAAATTTAAAAGATTTGATATAAAAGTTGAAAAAGTGAAGTTACCAAACAAAACAACTGCATTAATGAGCTATATGATCCATAATGGTGGTGTAATAATTCTGGCAATTTATGAGAAAAAAATCGCAATGATAAAACAATATAGGCCAAGTATTAAAAAATATATATTTGAATTGCCTGCAGGAACGCTTGAAAAAAATGAAGACCCAAAAATAAGGGCCAAAAAAGAATTAAAAGAAGAAACAGGCTTAATTACAGACAAAGTAAAATTTCTATTTAAGTCCTATCCCACTCCTGGAGTTTCAAATGAAATGCATTATTTTTTTCTGGCATTTCCAAATAAAAAACAAAAACAAGAACTGGAAAAACATGAAGTTATAAAATTAGAATTTATAAGTTTTGAGCAAATAAAGCAAATGATTAAAAATAATAAAATTATGAGCGGACCTGCAATCCAAGCCCTGTTATTTTATTTAAATAATAAATAAAACAGAAATATAAAAAATCAAAAAAAAGAAAAAAAAGAAAAAAACAAACAGATTACTTATCGTAGCTTAAACCTGATCCAATAAAAGCAATCACAAAACCTATTAGTGCTGGAATAAATAATGAAAGTGAACCATAAGTTAATGCGACTAATGAACCACCAGCAACTAATGTCATTGACATTGCACCATGAGAAACCATTTCATGATTAATACCAATTAAATGTGAAAAGCTTACCAGAAACAAGCCGACTGCCCCTATTACTGCACCTGCATATAAAACAGGTAACCAAAGAGATCCAGCGCCATTATTCCATTGGGAATTTAAAAATCCCCCAGTTGATGTAAAAGCTAACCAAAGGAAAACCAAGCTGCCTAGAAACTCTAAAATAAATACTGCATTTTTATTCTTTTTTGCCATTTTTATCACATATTTTTATATTTATATAAATATAATTATTTTTAAATCTTTTTATAACTTTATAAAAAAACGAATTACTGCTAAATTCAAATAAAAAGCAAAAATCTTAAAAAATATTAATAGAAAATTATAATACTTAGGTTAATTGAATATAAAATTAAAATTCTAAAAATAAAAATAGATAAAATGCACAATTTATCAGGTTTGGAAATTAGTATTATTATTAAAGAACTTAAAGAAATAACTGGAAGTTATATTGAAAAATTTTATGAAATTGATAAAAATATTTTTAGATTAAAATTAAGCAGTCAAAAAATACAAATAAATATTGAATCTCTAATTCCAGGCAGGATAAATATCACATCTTTTATCAAGAAATCAGAAACCCCAACAAATTTCGCAATTGCTGCAAGAAAACAGATAACTAATTATATTATAAATAATATTTACCAATTAAACAATGACAGAATAATTGTATTCAATCTAAAAAATAAAGATACAGAAAAAAATATCATTTTTGAGATGTTCGGAAAAGGCAATTTAATAATAACAGACAAATCAATGAATATTATTTTATGTTATAATATCCATGATTTTAAAGACAGGCAAATCCGGCCAGGCAAAACTTATATATCTCCAAAAAATGATTTTATTGGAACAGATCTGGATAAACTTAAATTTATTCTATCTGATTTTAAAAAAAGTTTAGAGCAAGACCGCAAAAGCGAAGAAAAGGTGGATGACAGGCTAATTTCAATTCTATCTAAATATTTAAATTTCGGCCCATTATATATTGAAGACGCATTATTAAGTATAAATTTAGACCCGAAAATCAGGATTTCAAAAATAAATGATTATGATATTGAAAAAATAATACAGGCATTAAAACAAGAACTGGAATACAGCAGTAGAATAGAGCCAATAATCTATTTGAATGACAGCAATCAGGTTCTTGACTATTCATTATTTAAATTAAAAAAATATGAAGAATCAAAGCAAAAAACATTCAATTCTTTTAATATGTGCCTGGATTTTTTAAATGAATTTCCAGAGTTAAATTTAACTAAGCCCTCACAGCAAAAAGAAGAGCAGTTAAAGCAGATAATTGGCCTTGAAAATAGTATAAAGAAACAACACCAGTTATTAAAATCAAATCAGGATCAGATGGAAATAAATAAGTTAAGCGGAGAAATTATATTTAGAAATATGAATATTATCAATGCGCTTATTGCTGAACTAAGAAATAACAATAAAATTTCTATTGAAGAACTGCAAAAAATATTTCCAGATTTTAAAATTCTGAATATTGATTTAAAGCAAAAAACAATATTAATTGATTTAGATTAAATATTTATATTGCCAAATAAATAAAAAAATAAAAAAGTAAAAATAAATATAAAACAATAAAAAAAACAAAGATAAAATGCATGTTTATGATTTAAAAGATGGCGAAGAACTGGTAAAAGCAGCAAGGTCAGCAATAGAGCTTTATTTGAAAAATCCGCATTTTGATAAAAATTTAATAATAAATAATTTGAAAAAATTTGAAGAGCATAATGGTTTATTTGTTACATTGGAATATTACCAGACAAATGAATTAAGGGGATGTGTTGGATTTACAAGCAGCAATAGAGCAGTGAAGGAAAATATAATTGATGCAGCACTAGCAGCTGCATTTGAGGATTACAGGTTTTTGTCAATTACTTTTCAAGAATTAAATGATTTGATAATAGAAGTAAGTATTTTGTCAGATTTAGAAAAAATTTCAGGAAATAAAGAACAAATTAAAAAACAAATAAAAATAGGAAAGGATGGACTGATGATCCAATATGGTATTTATAGCGGATTGTTGTTGCCTATTGTTGCTGTTGAACAGAAGTGGAATGTTGTTGAATTTTTAGAAAATGTATGCTTAAAAGCAGGATTAAATAAAAACTACTGGTCATACCCAAATGCAAATCTATATAAATTTGAAACACAAATATTTAAAGAACAAAAACCAGACGGAAAAATAATAGAAATAAAATTGACAAAATAATTAATTATAATAATACTGATAAATTTTTATAAATATTAAAATAAAATAAATATGCTAAATATAATATTATTTTGAAAATCATGGGCTTGTAGCTTAGCTTGGTTGGAGCGCCTGACTGATATTAAAAATAGAAATCAGGAGGCCGAGAGTTCAAATCTCTCCAGGCCCATTAAAATTAAGGGATTATATATAAAAGCCTCAAATGTTCCCCCCTCTCTAACATAGTTTTAGCACACAGACTGTTCGTCTCACCGTTAAAAAGATATTATCTATCTGTCACTTTTATATGCTCTCTCATCGTCGATATAAATTCTTTTGCTCGTGGATTTGAATTAGGATTTGAACCAAAATATATTCGCCATTTTTCTCCACTACTTGCTATAAGCTGCATCATTCAGACTCCACGAAAACTTATGTTCTTTTTCATTAAAGTCCTACAAGAGAGGGATAAAAGCGAAAGAAAGGTATTAATGTTCAACTTATATTCGTTTTTTAGCTTATTGCAGATTTAATTTTTAAATCTTGTTATTCTTATTTTACTATTTTAGTTGATAAGAATGAGCGGAACAAAAAAATATGAGATTTTATTTGATGAAAATAATGAAGATATTTTTCTTGGAAAAATAGTTCACCGCATAAAGGCATTAGATGACATAAAAAACAACAATGGCGTTGTTATTGTCAAAAAACATGAAATTGGAGGATATGTTGAAACAGAGCATAACCTAAGCCAAGAGGGAAGTTGTTGGATTTTTGATGACGCGATTGTATGCGATCATGCAAATCTTTCCGGAGACTCAAGAATTTTTGACGAAGTAGTAATGCACGGCCATTCTTCTGCATCAGGTTTTTCAACAATATCAGGATATGCATGCATATGCGGAAATACACATATTGAAAACGAACATGTCTGGCTTCCCATTTCAATACCTAATAATCAAGAGCTTGCAAGAGCAATAAATTTACAAGCAACAGAATTAGAAAAGGATAAACCTTTATCAAGCATATTTTCTCCACAGTCAAAATTATTAAGAAAAGAGGAAAAATGCAAAGAATGCAATAAGCTGGATGATAAAATAGAAAATAAAAATAAATCAAAATTTTAAAATGTTCCTATCTATTTTTAATTTATTTTGCTGCCGCTTTTTCTAAAAGCTTTATTTCTTTTGATAAAAATTTTCTTTTTTAAAGAAAAGTTTTATTTTGACAAATTCATGTCAATTTCCAATTGCTTGATTGCTGGCAGTGAACATACTGACGCGCTATTATTGATGCCTGGGCATACATAAGCAATGTAAACATCAGCTGCTGCATATTCGCCATAGGCAAATTGGTCATTAAAGTTTTTAATCTGGTTCAGCACCTGCTGGTGGGTCATGCTTGTTAATGGCAATGTCGCGCTGGTTGGGGTTGAATTTCCAAAAACAACTGCATCCGCACCTGGCACCAGGCTCGTTCCCCAAAATGTGAATGGAGTTCCTACAAATTTATTTGTTGAATTCATAAATTCAAAAGCATTTTTATAAGTCTGGTTTGGTGCCAGCTGGACATAAAAAGACAATGGTCTTAATGTAAATCCCTGGGTAATATTGCTTTCATAATCAGCTGATATAAAATTAATATACTTGCTGGAATAATAATTTCCATATCCCACACTTGAACTTGTTGTATAGTTATAATCATTCCAGTAAATTGTCGGAACATCATGATCCCCAAAAGCGCTGTATCCATAAAACAATTTGCTAAATGAGCCGAATCTGGATAATGCCAATGCCATTGCCCATCTGTTTTCTCCGCAAAAAACGCAAGTTATTGCACCTATATAAATAACACTGGGTTTTCCATTAGCAATAAATAAAGGATACTGGTTGCTTTTATTTGCTGGAAACGGCAAAACCGGGTCAGTCAATGAATTGTTAAGAAGCCTTTGGCCAGCGATTTCAAAATAGTTGTTTGAAGCATTGTTAATAATTGCTAAATTAGCTGCGCTGAACTGAGCATCAATATTTGTAAGTCTTGATCCAAAATTAGAGTTTGCCGGTTTTAATGAATTAGTAATAATTGGTTTAAGATAAAGACCAAAAACAATAATAACCATTGCAATTAACACATATACTATTTTTTTAAGTGTTTTATAATTTTCAAGAAGAATGCTATTTGAACTGCTTTGCGCCTGATTTGTTTTTCTAGTTTTTTTTATTGTCTGTTTTTTTGATTTTTTATTAACCATATAACCAACAAAAATAAGATTATTTTATTTTATGATTTATTGCAGGTTATTTATTAAAATGTTTGTTTATTTTAATAAAATAAGGATCTAATTTATAAATAATGTGTTAAGCTTAATATGCTTCCAATAAAACCTAATATAAATCCAATTATAAAGCCACCCATATTCAAAAGGCTTACAACACTAAATATCAGAGCCACTATTGACCATGTTGTTGCTTTTGTTTTATTTGACGTGTTTATCATAATTGCTGCCAAAATCATCATTAAGCCGCTTACAATTCCTATTAGTCCAATGCTTCCGCCAATTAGAGATGATGCAAGCATAATTGACATGGCAGTGCCCATCAATGAGATAACCAATCCATTGAAAAACACAAAAGTTCCGCCAATAATAATTAAAATAAATGCAGCAGTCGGCTTGTTTTTTATTGATTTTGATTTTTTTGCCATCCAATCCTAATTATCTTAATTAATATTATAACTTAATTATTTATAATTTGATTAGATTAATTATTAATTATTATAAAATACTTGAAAAATCAATCATATTATATATTTGGAGTTTTAGTATATTAAAATAAAATAATTGATATTATGTTTTTATTTAGCGATATAAAAAAAGACATTGCAGACATTAAAAAATATTTATTAAAAAGACAGAATAACTTTGATAAGATATTAAATGAATCCAAATTAATTGTAAGAGAAGCCGCAGAATTAATTACAATGGTTCATAATATCAATTTGAATTCAAAAAAAGCAATGCAAAACAAGCTTAAATATTTGGAAAAACGTGTCAAAAACTTAAAAAGAATAGATAAGGAATTTGAATATTATACTCTGCAAGCATATCAAGAATATGTTGAAGCTAAATTATTCTTTGAAATTAAAATCAATAATAAATTTCTATCTCATTCATCAATAAATATTAGGCCGGAAGCATATCTGCTCGGCTTGCTGGATCTTGTCGGCGAATTAAATCGCGAATTTATTGATTCTCTGAGAAAAAGCAATATAAAAATTGCAGAAACCTATTTAGACATAATGATTGAAATATCTGATTTGACAAGGCCGCTTCGTTTTTCTTCAGCACTAATACCGGATATTAGAAAAAAGCAGGATGTTTCAAGAATTCTGATAGAGCATGCAAGCAATGAATTATTGCTATACAAAAAAAATTAAAAATATAAATATAGTTTTTTATTATTGTTCATCTTTGTTTTTTTCTTGTTACAATATTTTTTAATGTCTGCACCAGACTATCCATATCTCCATATTTTGATATTATTCTTTCCATATTCAATAATTTTAAAAAATCCAAAATACTTATTAAATGCTTATTATTTGTACGTGAATAGAAATTATGCAATAATCTGTGCATTTTCAAATCAAATTCGTATTTTTTTCTCCATTCTTTTTCGTATTTTTTCAATGGTTTGTTTTCTAGAATATTTTGATGCACTATTTCAGCAGCTATTTTTGCGCACATGGCGCCAAAAATTATTCCGCCGCCAGTAGAAGATTTAACCTGGCCCGCAGCATCCCCAATTAAAATCGCATTATCAATAACTGTTTTTTTTCTTATCGCAATCGGAATAATACTGGCATGCTGCGATTTTATTTTTGCATTTTTTATAATTTGTTTAATGTTCTTATCTTCAATAAATTTATTAAATATATCTCTGCTGTTCTTTTTTTTATTGCTGCTTATTCCAATTCCTATTTCAATTTTAGAATTTGAATGCGGTGCAACCCATGCAAAAAAACCAGGCATAAGTTTATTGTTAAAAAACAATTCAACGAAATTTGTATTTGCTGCTTTTGCATTGTTATATTCTGTTTTATATGTTAGAATATATTCCTTTATCTTTGGAAAATCAAAAGCAGAAGCAACAGCAGAAACAGCGCCGTCTGCGCCAACAATTATATTATTTTTATTGTTTTTCAGTTTTTTGAGTTCTTGTTTTTCTATTTTTTTGTTAAAATTAAATTTTATAAATTTATTATTTCTCAGTTCATTATATAGAACTTTAACAATTTTCTGTCTGTTAATAATATAGGCAACTGTTGATGTTTTTTCCAGTCTTATTTTTTTATTGTTTATGTGGATTATTGCCCCATTGATTTTATTTTCAATACTCGAAGAAAAATCAATGCCTAATTTTTCAAGGCCATTTTTTGATAGTATCCCAGATGCTTTATCTGCATTTTTATATACATTTGGTTTTGATTCATAGATTTCGCAATTAATGTTAAGGGCAGACAGCTCTTTAGCAAAAATTAAGCCAATGATTCCAGCGCCAATAATAATAACTTTTTTCAATCTATCCACTATTATTGTTTTTTATTCATAGATAAAATAATGAATTAAAAATAAAACTATATTAAAACATATAAGATAAATATTTAAATTCTTTTATTACTTAATCTTATAATATAAATGGTGTATTTATGTCAAAATCAAATACTAAAGGAATGCCAAAAATAAACATACAAAATCTTGTTGTTAGTGCAGATCTTCATGCAAGCATTGATCTATATGCATTATCCAATAATATTAAATTTGTTGACTATGAGCCCGAGCAGTTTCCAGGGGCAATTTTCAGAATTGCAGAACCAAAATCAGTTCTTATAATATTTAAAAACGGAAAAATGATATGCACTGGCGCAAAAACAGAAGAGGATATCAAAAAAATATTGGCCTACGTTTCTAAGGTTCTTTCTAAATATGTTATTAAAGTTCCAAGCTGATTTTACTTAAATTTTTGAAATAAGAAAATTTAGCATATTCTGGGTATTAATGATAAAATGGCTAATAGAATAATATTAACATCTGATAGGAGTCTGATGAGTGAATATAGAGACATTCCATTAGGCGATTTTTTTGCCTGCGCCCCAAAAGAAATAGTACCCAAATCTTTATTCTTCTTTTTCGCAAAAAAAGTTCCAGTTCTTAATAACGGCATTGCATCAAGAGCTCCTTACGGGCTAAGAAAGTTCGAGGCATCTATTTTTGACTGGAATGCAAATGATATAATAACAGCTTATCCTGATTATATTAAAAATTTTATTAGCAGAGATACAGAAATTGTTGCTGTAAATACAATGGATCCTTTAGCATTAGGTCCTGTTAGCATGATGTTTACTCTTGGCGGAAAAACAACATCATATTCAAAATTTTTATTTGCTGAATTAATAAAGCAGATCGGAGAAATTAAAAAAAGGAACAATTATAAATTTAAACTGCTTGTCGGAGGTCCAGGAGCATGGCAATTTGAGTTAAGATCAAATTACCTGGAAAAAGAACCCTATAATAATATTGATAATGTTATTATTGGAGAATATGATGGAATTGCAGATAATATATTGCACAAGGTATTAAATAACACCTTGCCAAGAGTTTACAGGCATAAGGAATTTCCAATTATTTCCCAGACCCCGCAAATAAGAAATCCTTCTTTAAACGGACTAGTTGAAATAATGAGAGGATGCGGAAGAAATTGCGAATTTTGTGAGCCCAATTTAAGGAGAGCAAGATACCAGTCAGTGGATTATATTAAAAAAGAAATACAAGTAAATGTTAATTCAGGATATAAAAGCCTATGGGCTCAAAGCGAGGATTTCTGGCTTTACAAACTTGAAGATCATAGAAATTTTATACCAAATAATGATGCATTGATTGAATTATTCTCTGAAATATCCAAAATAAAAGGCCTAAGAGATATACACCCAACGCACGGCTCCATTGCCCCAGCAGCACATGATCCTGATCTTGTAAAAAAATTAAGCGAAATTATGCATGCCGGTAAAAACTACTGGGTTGGCGTACAGCCAGGACTTGAAACAGGCTCCGCAAGACTGTTAAAACAAATTATGCCTTATAAAGCAAAGCCTTTTTCTGCTGATGAATGGGAGGATGTTGTAATAAAGGGAACAATTAATTACAATAAAAACTACTGGTTTCCAGCATATACTTTGATTTTGGGAATTCCCGGCGAAACTGATGATGATTTAAAAGATACTATAAGATTATTGCATAAAATGGAAACTGAAGTACCTAAAAAAATAGGAAAAGAAAAAACACATTTTGTTACTGTTCCTTTAAGTTTTATTCCTGCAGGAATAATGCATGGGGATTCATTTTTTGATATTGATGAAGAAATGACAGAACTGCGTTTCTTTGTTTTATACCTTTCATGGAAGCATATTGTATATGAATTGACTCATGCACCTTCAGGCGTTGTTAAAAGCGCATCCTTAAAATTTTTATTATATTCAAGCGCGCTTCCAGCGTTTTCAATCATGCTGAATTGGCTAAAAGCATGGGCGCGAAAAAAAGGCTATGACTTAAGTAAAATAGATAATATTATAAAATAAAGCAGCAACAACATGAAATTAAAAAAGAAAATTTTTACTGTTTATTTTATTTTTTATTCAATTTTTATTTTGTCATTAAATAAAAAATCTTTTTTTAATAAAACATATGCTTTAATTTTATTAGGATTTGCTATTTTATATAAGATTTTATTTTGCGGAATATATTTGTTATTGTTTATTGTTTTTTTAAAATTATTTCGCAGCAGCAGATTAAGGGAATATATATTATCTGAATCCAGCACTGCATATATTTTATTGAATTTTAAAACTTTAAAAATAAAGTAGATCAATAAAGCAAGCGCATCTTTTCCATAACCCTTTTTCCTGTATTTTTTTGCAATCCAGTATCCTATTTCGCAAATTTTTTTCCTATAGTCAATACTTACTATTGAAAACATTCCAATAATCTGCTTTGATGAAAACTTATAGACTCCAAAATGAAATTCATTACTATAAAAATTTAATGAATTTTTAATAAATGATTTTACTGCATAAGAAGTATAATAAATATTGCAATTAAGTTCTTTATTTATCTGATTAAGATCATTCCTTAGGTTTTTTGCATCAGCTAATTTTAAGTTAGCCAAATAAATATTTGGCAATAATCCAATATGAATTTTTATTCTCTTTTTGTTAAATTTATTTGCCATTTTTTTTCATTTCATTTATTTTTTTGTCAAATTTTTCAAAGAAAATATCCCATGAATAATATTTTTTTATTCTTTGCATTCCATTTTTTCCAATTTCTTTTGCAATAGCAGGGTGTTCTGCAACATATTTCATTCTTTCCGCCATTTCATTTTCATTATTTATTAGGAAGCCTGTTTTATTGTTGACTATGGTTTCTTTTGGCCCTCCCTCATTAACTGCAATAATGGGTTTTCCTGATGCCATTGCTTCTAGAGGAACAAGCCCGTAATCTTCATTTAATGGAGGATAAAGAACAGCAGTTGCATTGGAATAAAGATTATGCAGTTTTTTTTCGTCAATATTTAATAGTAGTTCAGCATTTTCTATTTTTTTTATTTGGTGCTTGATTTCATTGTAGTAATTTCTAAAAGATTTGTCTTTTGATAATGCTCCGCAAATAATAAGTTTATATTTATTTTTATCATTTAATCTTAATTTTCTTTTAAATATTTCAAATGCCCTAATCGCATAATCCTGTCTTTTGTTTTGTGAAATTCTTGATGGATACAAAAAATATTTTTTATCGCCATTATTTTCATATAATTTATAATCAATTCCTCCATTTAAAACTTCAGCATCATTTCTATTATAAAATTTTTTTATTCTCATCTCAGTGTTCCTGCTATTTGCAAAAATAAATTCTATTTTATTCACAATATTTTTATCAATATGTTTAATTACATTTCTTCCAAGGCTGTATAGTGGTTTTTGATAATATTTTTTTAATGATAATCTGTATTTGTATAAGTCATATACATCCCTTAATGGAGTATGGCAGTACCATAATACATTTATATTTTTATTTCTAATCCAGTGGCTTGGCGCCATGTGCGCATTTATAACATCATAGTCTTCTTTTAATTTAAAATTATAAAATGCAGAACCATAATTAATAGCTTGATTGATTCTGCCATAAGGCAATAAGTTTAATAAAAATTTACTTCCAATCACTTCAATATCAATATCTTTAAATTCATTAAAAGTGTTTTGCTGCTCATATTCTGCAGTATATATTTTTGCATTATAATGTTTTGCTATTTTTAAAATTACTCTTTCAGCGCCCCCTTTAAGCGTTAAATTGGATTGCATTATAATTAATTTTACAGACATTTCATCCATCAATAAATTTTAATAAATTAAATAACAACTATAACAGGTATATATTATGAAACATATTATATAATTTAATAACAAATCTAAAAAATAATAATATGACTATAAATAAGGATATATTTAAATAAAAAAATAAAATAAAGGACTGATTTAATGCCCGACTGCATATTTTGCGATATTTATAAAATGAAAAAAAATTTATTATTTGAAGATGACACCTGTTTCATAATACTTGATAAGTATCCGACTTCAAAAGGCCATTCGCTTGTAATTACAAAAAAGCACTATAAAAACATGCTTGAAGTTGATGATAATATTCTTGAACACTGTTTTAAGGTTGCAAAATATTTCGGTATACATATAAAGGAAAAATTAAATTCTAATGGATTAAATGTAAGTACAAATATTGGTGAACTGGCAGGCCAAGTAATCCTGCATTTTCATATTCATGTACTGCCGAGATACGAGAAAAAAATAAAATATGTTTATTGGAAAGACAGGGAATTGAATGAAGAAGACAGACAAGAATTAATAAAACTTCTAAAAATTGATAAATTATATTGACTATTATTTAATTTAAAATTATTGTGTATTTTAGTTTCCTCTATCTGCCTTAAACATCTTAAATGTTTTCGGTTTTAGTTTATTTAATATAAATTTAAATGACTCTTCTGGGCTGCTTTTTTTGCCACAGGAATAAATATCAATTGTGGCGTAATTGCTTTCAGGCCATGTATGCAATGCAATATGGCTTTCCTCTAATAATGCAATTACTGAAACTCCTCCAGGCATATTATTTATTGCCTTAAACTTTTTCGTATAAACTTCAATAATATGTAGATTTCCAATTTCTGCAGATTTATTAACAATATCTATTAAAAATTCAAGATCTGTTAAAAATTTATCCTCAATTTCATATAAATTACCATATACGTGTTTTCCAATAACTTTATAAACCTGCTTTTGTTTGTTTTCATTGATATGCCCCCTCATATTTATCCTAACCTTTTAACATTTGAATTACATTGTTTTCAATAAGTAGTCAACAAATCTCTCCTCAGATACAGAACCTTCAAAAGAAACAGAATCATTAATAACAACTTTTGGAACACCCATTACTTCATATTTATTTGCAAGATCATTAAATTCTACTGCTTCAATCATTGAGCTTTTTATTAATTGATTTTCAATGCTGAATTGATGCGCAAGCCTTACGACATTTGAACAATAAGGGCACGTTGGAGTCACAAAAACTTTTATATCAATTTCTTTTTTTATTGAGTTCACTTTTTCTTTTGCCCTATCTGATAAATTTGTTTTTCCTCTAGAAACATCAATAATATCATTGATCAATGCTGGAAATTCAAATCCAATAGGTATTCCAAAATAGTATAAGTTATATTTTATTTCGCCATTTAAAATTAAAGCAGGGGCATTGTCAATATTTAAAAGTTGTGCCTCTTTTCTATTTTTTTCAATATCTTTAACTGTTAAAACAATTCTTTTATCAATATTTGCTATTTCTTTTAATAATTCCAGCATTTTGTTGCAGTACTCGCATTTATTTTTATCCTTATTGTGAAAAAAAAGCAAATCTACATTATTTTCAATGTTTTTTTCAAAAACTTTTTTAATTTGTTCCAGATCTCTTTGGTTTATAATACTTATGTTCTCACCCCTTTAATTTTTCAAGTCCTTGTTTTTTTTCAAACATTCTTTTTGCTGCCACCATTGATTCATATTCCATTCTGGAAATAAAATCAAATTTATTATTATTTTTATTATAAATGCAATTTTGCTGATGCTGAATTTTTCCATTTTCTGTTGAATACTGCATAGCAATAATTTCAATTTCATTGTTTTTTAATTTATCTTTTATTAACTGGCTTTTATTTAAAAGTTTTAATACCTGTATTTCTTCATTTTTAATAATTGCATTATCCAAGTTGTCATTGTAATGCAAATTCAATGGATTTATAATATTAGTTACAAGAAATTCTTTCAGTTCTTTTGATTTTGATATTTCTGATTTTTCATTATTATTTTTTTTATCCAAAAGGCTGAAAGCACCTTTTATTGCACCACAATTGGTATGCGACAAAAATATTATTTTTTTAACATCAATAATTACTGAATACTCTATTGAGGCTATTGAAGAATCATTGATAATGCTCCCCATTTCCCTTATTGTAAATACCTTGCCTAATCCCGATATATTGTCTATTGCATTTAATCTGGAATCACTGCATGTTACCAAAGTAATATTGGGGTGCTGACCTTTGCTCAAATTTTCTATTTCATCTTTGTTTTTTTCTGAAAATTTATTTATACTATAAATAAATTCGGCAATTTTCATTTTATCATCTATTAATTAATTATTAAATTAAATTAAGATAATATATTATTGATTTCTTATTTATATTTTTCTATAAGAAATAATAAATATTATTAATAATTTTTAAATTATTCTATTGCATTAAACTGATTTGATGGCCGAAAAAAACCCTAAAAAAAAATTAGAAGAATTTGGAAATAATATTGTTGACGATATTGAGCTTTCTAAAAATCCAAAATTTATTACAGCAGTAAGATCAAGGTCTAATATTTCGTATGACGAAAAAAAAGGATATTTAAAATTAGGCAGTTCAAAAGAAGAACGCAGTTTTATGAATGTATCGCAGACAAAGAGATTCATGCAAACAATAGCAATTGCTTCAAAATGCCATAAATTTGTTTCAGAAAATCTGCATACAACAATAAGAGGCCTATTTTATCAGCTGAAATTCGGCCTCGGCGAAGACATAGATGAAAACATATTCAGTGAACAAGCAGAATCAAATCCTTTGATAGAAGATCTTGAAGTTGCATTAAATCTAAAGAGAGAAGACTTAAATTTGAACGCAAACAGAAAAGGCATTCTTGCTGGAAATATGCGGGTCATAGACAGATTTGGGGATGAAAAAATAGAAATAGACGCAAGCAAACAAGGAAGAAGCGGCTGGCCGATTCCAAGCGATGTTGATAATGACATTGAATTTGTGGACATAAAGGCAAAATATGCGCTTGTTGTTGAAAAAGACACTTTATGGCAAAGATTAAATGAGGATAAATTCTGGAAAAAACAAAATGCAATACTCATATCGCCGCAGGGCCAGGCATCAAGAGGTACTAGACGGCTGCTCAACAAATTAAGCAGCGCAGGCCTTCCTATTTATGTATTCAACGACTGCGATGCGTGGGGCTGGTATATTTACTGGACAATCAAAACAGGAAGTATGAATTTAGCATATATTGGACCTGAAATTGCAAGTCCGCAGGCGAAATTTATAGGAGTAACAATGGCTGATCTAGAACATTATGATTTTCTTAAAAATCTTACAATGAAAGCAACAGATGTGGATTTAAAAAGAGCACAGGAAATGCTGAATTACCCCTGGATTAATAGACATAAAGAATGGGAAGAAGAACTAAAAAAAGTTATAAAATTAAAATTAAAGTTAGAGCAGGATAGTCTGCAGGCGCCAAGATTAACATTTGTCGATGATTATATTATAGAAAAAATCAAGAATAATGATTTTCTGCCATAACAAATTTATAATAAATTTTATTTTAAAAATTAAAACTGCAAAAATCAATTGCAATGATTTCTGCATTGAAAAAAAGAATTTCTTGAAATTGTTCCCAATATATATAAATAGTATTAAATTTATTAAAATTAGATAGAACTAAATAAATGATATAATGGCTGATTTTTCACCAGTAATAGGACGCGTTTTTGGCATTGATATTCAAATTCACTGGACTCTTCTTATTTTATTAATATTTTCTTTGATAAGCCCTGTTTTTTTTATTATTATCTTGCTGTTATGGGCATGTGTTTTTTTGCATGAGTTATCCCATTCATTTATAGCATTAAAAAATAAAATCAAGGTTAAAAAAATAGTTCTTAATCTGCTTGGCGGAGCATCAATGATAGATACAGATAAGCTAAAGCAAGACATTGAATTTAAAATATCTATTATTGGTCCAATTGTCAGCATTTTTTTGGGTCTTTTGTTTGGCATATTTGTTATATATTTAAATGGCGGAATATTAAAGCAAATAATTCAAAGTCTATTTCTCTTGAATATGCTTTTAGGCATACTGAATTTATTGCCGGCATTTCCATTAGATGGCGGAAGAGTATTTAGAAGCTATCTTGAAAAAACAAGAGATTTTGTAAAATCAACCCAAATAACTGCAAAATCTACAAATATAATTGCATTTTTAATTATAGCAGGTTCTTTAATTTATGTGGGTATTGAAAGCTCATCATTAATTTACAAAGAATTTTTTGTGTTTTGGGACATTATTATTGCATTATTTTTATATTCTGGTGCCCAAGCGGAATTGCAGTCAGTATATATTAAAAAATATTCATCCAAATTACATGCAAAAGACGCAATAACTAAAAATTTTATTTTAGTAAAACAGCCAAAAACAATTGATGAAATATATAATTATATACTTAAATTTCACACACATTTGATATTATTTAAAGACAATAATAAAATTTATCTGGTATCAAAGTTTAAAAATATATACAGGCAAAAAAATTTAATCAGCAAAAATATTGCTAATAGCAATATAATAAAATCAATTTCAATTCAGATTCCAGCAATCCAGTATAATATGCCCTTGTCAAAAGCACTAGATTTAATGGGCAGCAATGAAACATCAATAATTGCAGTGACTAAGAAAAATCAGGTTATTGGAGTTTTGCTTGAATCTCATGTTGAGTCAATTATATCCCTGCAAATGTCAAAAGAACTAAATAAAATTAATAGAAAAAATGAAAAAACAAAGAAAAACAATAATTAATAATAATTAATGTAATTTATTTTATAATAATTATTATTATATTTTAGTTTTATAAATTTTCAATCTGGTGTAAATAATGATGTATATTGAAGAAATAGCTCTCCATAATTTCAAATCCTTTAAAAATTCAGTAATACATCTTAACAATGGTTTTAATTGCATTGTTGGTCCAAATGGATCTGGAAAATCAAGCGTGTGCGACTCAATTTTATTTGCACTTGGCGAACCGTCGCTTAAACGGTTGCGCATCACATCATATCAAAATATAATCAATAATTCAGTAAGATCCAAAAACAAAAAAGAAGCCAAAAAAGCACATGTCATAATAAAATTCAATGGAACTAAAAAAATAGAAATCCAGAAATCAATAGATTCAAATAATAATATAGTTTACAGGCTTGACGGAAAAAGAGTTTCAAGACAGAATATTACTGATTTGCTGAAGGCATATAAGGCAGAAATAAATAATACAAATACAATGATACAAGGCGAAATTATACAAGTGTCAAACCAGAATGCAAAAGAAAGAAGGGCATTGATTGATACTGCCGCAGGAATAAAACAATTCGATGAAAAAAAAGACACTGCACTAAAGGAATTAGACAAAGTGGACTTAAAAATCAATGAAGCAAATATTTTGCTTAATGAGAGATTCGGGTTCTTAAAAGAATTAAAGAAGGAAAAAGATGAAGCAGAATATTATACAGATTTAACAAGAAAAAGCAAATTATTTAATTTTGTAATATTAAAGGAAAAAGAGCAAAATTTATTGAAAATGTATGAAGAAAACACAAATAAATTAAATGAAAATTCAGGCATAATCAAGAAAATGCAAGAGCAGGTATCTGATATCACTGCGCAGATCAAAAAATTATCAGATGATAAAATAGAATTAACAAAAAAAATGAACCAGGATTCATCAGATTCTGGCGCTTTAAATAGAAATTTAAATGAGCTTAACAAGCAAATCGCAATAAACGAATCAGAGCTAAATACTTTTAATGCGTCTGTTAAAAATTTAATTGAAAAATTAATTTTATCAAAACAGGAATTTAGTGAAATACAGCAGAAACTAAAACACAATACTGAATTAATAAACAAGCTGGCAATCCAAATATCAGACAGCGAAGAAAAATCAAAAAAATTTAATATAAAAGCCAAATCAATTGATAATACTAAATTAATAGAGGAATATGAATCATTGGACAAAGAACTTGATACGCATAATAAAATCGTATCGGACACCAATCAAAATATAATTAAAAATGAAATGCAGGTAAGCAACATTAAATCAGAATTAAATGAATTAAGCAAAAAAATAATTGATGCGCAGCAGGAATTAAAGAACAATGAATCAAGCATAAAAAACATGAACAGCGATATAGAATCAATCGATAAAATAATAAACAATCATAGTTCTCGAATAAAAGAGTTTTCAGAAAAAAACAAAGAATTATACAAAAAAATAGAAGAAATTGATTCTAAAATTTTAAATATCAAAGAGAATATTGCAATTTCTAAATCAAATTCAGGAATTGAACTAAATAGCATATTAAAAAATGAAATAAAAACAGGATTTTACGGATACGTTTATGAATTGTATTCATGCGATGAAAAGTATAATACATTAATACATGCCAGCACTGGAAACAGGCTGAATTATTTTGTTGTTGATTCAATTGAAACTGCAAACAAAGCAATAAATATACTTAAAATAAGGAGACTTGGATCAGCGTCTTTTATTCCAATCAATGATTTAATAGTAAAGCAGACAAAACCAATTCAAAATGCAGAGCCACTGATTAATTTAGTCAGTTTTGATAAAAAATATGAAAAAGTTTTTCAATATGTTTTTTTTAATACTTATTTTATTAAGGATATTGATTATGCAAAAAAAGTAGGCCTCGGAAGCTACAGATTTGTGACTATTGACGGCGAAGTAATCGAGCCGTCTGGTATAATAAGCGGCGGAAGTTTTAAAATCAATAAAAAATACTATCAGTTGGAATCTGAATTGAATTCTCTTAATCTGCAGAAAAAAGAATTAATTCAGGTCATTGAAAAGACAAGCGAAGAAATTGAGCTTGTTTCAAAAACTGCTTCAAAATATGAAATGCAAAAATTAGACAAAACAATTGAAATCAAGCATATTCAAAACAATGCAAATAATTTATTAAAATTACTTGATAATCTGAATTCATTATATAAATCAAAAAATTTAATTGAATATAAAGACTTAGTCCAAAAAAACGAAAGCCTTAAATCAACCCAGGCAGAGCAGGAAAAAATCATTAAAATGAAAAAAGAAAGAATTAAAGCGCTTTATTCAAATATCGGCAATTTAATCAATGAAAAAGAATCTGACTCAGAAAATGAAACAAGATCAAATTTATTAAAACAGATTGAACAGGAAAAGATCCAGCATGCTTCATTAACAAAGGAAAATGAGATGCTTAATATGCGGCTAAAGCAATTAAAAAATGAAATCAGCGCTAGTGAAAAAAGCAAAGAAGATGCAAAAATACATATCAATGATATAGAATCAAAACTAAGACTTCTTAAGCAGAATCTATTGCATTTTGAAACAGAATTAAAGACAAAATACAAAAATTCAGACGCAATTTTTAGCCAGATATCTGATTTAGACAATTTAATGTCTAAATTAAGCATTGAGAAAGGAAAAATAGAGAGCAATCTGGAAAAAATAAGCAGGGAAAATATTGAAACTAATCTGAGTAAGCAGCACACGCAGATGAGGCTTAATGATATAAAAGCGGAAATTAATATCATAAACAAAGACGAGATAAATCAGTTGGTTAAAGATTTAAATGGCAAGAAAAACACTGCAGATGCAGATGATTCAACAGGAGCAGGCAGCATTGAAAATATCAGTTTCAGATTTATTCAAAGCCTTTTTAATATAAATGAAATGCATGATCTTGAAGTGGAATTAGATTCACTAAAAAAAGAGCTTGAAAAACTTCAAACAGTAAACCTGAAAGCACCGGAAATATTTCTGCTGAAGCAGAAAGAGTTTAATGAAGTGCAGCAGAAACTGGACACTTTAAAAAATGAGAAAAATTCAATTCTTGAAATGATCAATGAAATAGAAGGCAGAAAGCTCAATATTTTTAATGAGACATTTAATTCAGTAAGCCAGAACATGAAAAAATTATATAGTATTATCAGCCAAGATGAACAAATAAATTTAAGGCTTGACAAGCCATTAGATCCATTCAATTCAGGGTTATATATTGATCTTGTCAAGCAAGAAAACAAGAAGAGCATAAAATCAATTGATACTTTATCTGGCGGCGAAAAATCCCTTGTCTTAATAATTTTATTGCTTTCAATCCAGATGAGAAATTTGCTGTCATTTTATTTATTTGATGAAATAGATACTGCACTTGATAAGGAAAATTCTAAAAAATTATCAAGGCTGATAAAAGAATTAAGCAGGAATTCCCAATTCATTGTTGTAAGCCATAATGATTCGCTGATTGTTGATGCAGACACTGCAATTGGAATTGCAAAGCAAAATGACGAATCAAAGGCAATCGGCGTGCAGATAGATAAATTAAAAATTGAGAATCAATGAAAGAAATAATAAATATGAAATTGAAAACAAAAAATAAAAGCAAAAGATTTTATGACAAAAAAATCCAAAAACAATCAATACCAGCAGGCTAAACTGCAAAACAAGGAAACAGGAAATGGCGCAAAGCAAATAAATACACTGCCATTGTATGTTTTGATAATACTGCTGTTTGCTGTTTATATTTATTTTCAGCGCAGTTCCCTCCTCTCATTAATTTTTGGAACTGCATTATTTTTATTGATAATCGCTCTAATTGTTTTGGAAATTTTTAATATCACAAAGGAAAACAAAACAAATATAAAAAAAGACATTGTTGAAGTCATAATTGCAATTTTTGCTGTTGTGCTGCTTTATTTTGGTTTAAGAATAATTCTCCAAACAAATTCCCCGCTAAATGTTGTGCCCAGCTGCAGCATGCTGCCTGTCCTGCAGAGAGGCGATTTAGTCGTGCTGTCCGGAAACATGAAAAATATTAAAGCGCCAATAATCAATATAAGCAGCAAATCTTTCTCAAATTTATTAAATAATATAACTAATGAGTTTCTTGTATGCCAATCATATAATTCAACATTGCGTTCTTTTACGCAGTATTTTAGTCCTGGAGATAAAGCAGTTTTGTCTAAATTCAATCCAATGACCAATACATATTCAATTGTTCAAAACCAGAATAATAGTTTAATAGAATATAACTGCGGAATAAAAAACATCAAATTTGCAAATAATACTATAAAACAAGTTGCCTATACAACATCAATCAAAATAAATAATACAATAATAAACACAGACAGGAATAACACAATCATTGTTTACAAAACAATCCCAAATGATTCTTTTTACAAGCTAGGTGATCTTTTTATTGTTCATAGAATATTTGCAGTATTGAATGTATCAAATAAATATTATTATCTTACAAAAGGCGACAATAATCCTGGCCTGGATATGCAGTATGGCAATTATCCAATCAACAGCACGTCAATTGAAGGGAAAGTAATTGCAGTCATTCCTTATTTGGGGTATTTAAAATTAGTATTAAGCAATAATATTGTCCAGCCATATGGGTGTAATTTTACAA
Organism: Microcaldota archaeon; assembly: GCA_021848125.1. Taxonomy (GTDB): domain Archaea; phylum Micrarchaeota; class Micrarchaeia; order Micrarchaeales; family Micrarchaeaceae; genus JAJZMY01. Next base: position 10,223 of record JAJZMY010000038.1, on the reverse strand, counting down.
CAATTCACACTCCAAGTTTCGGACTTAACTAAAAAACCAAATTATAAATTATTAAATATTTTATTATATTTTATTAATTAATATTAATTGTATTTTAATTTTATTAATTAATTTCAGTTATTCTTATTTATTCAATCAGATAAAAAAATAATAAAAAGATTTTATGTTGATTTTATGTTAAATTCAAAAGCAAAAAATTTCAAGACAACAGATGACATAAAGATTTCAGACAAATTGATTGATCAGGTTATTGGGCAAGATAAAGCAGTTGAAATAATCAAGAAAGCAGCAAGGCAAAGAAGAAATATTCTGCTAATAGGCGACCCTGGAACTGGAAAAACAATGCTCGCACAGGCAATGGCTGAATTAATGCCAGCAACTGATCTTGAGGACATACTGGTTTACAAAAATGTCAATGATGAAAATATGCCTCTTGTAAAAACAGTGAAAACATATCCAGACCCAAACAATATAAAGCCAGGCCAGGATGGCCAGGGCCGCATCATGCTTCAAAAGGAGCGCATGAAAAACAGAATGATGGGGAGCAAGCAGGGGTCTATTATAGTGCCAATAATTATTGTTGCTGTAATTATACTAGCAGGATTAACATTCACTGGAATTATAAAAGGCACTGAATTAATTGTTTTTGCAGCACTGATTCTGGGCGTATTTATTTTCGGTTCTGTTTTATTATTCATGAGTACATTGTCAAAGAGGATTATGCTGCCAGGAATGAATGACTACAATGAGCCAAAGCTTATTGTTGATAACACTGGCCTGATCCATGCTCCGTTTATTGATGCAACAGGCTCAAAAGCAGGCGCCTTGTTCGGGGACGTTCGCCATGATCCATTGCAGACCGGCGGGCTCGGCACTCCTGCGCATTTAAGAGTTGAAAGCGGCGCAATACACAAGGCAAACAAAGGTGTATTGTTTCTTGATGAAGTATCTAGCCTGGATCCGAAATCACAGCAGGATTTGCTGACTTCACTGCAGGAAAAGAAATATTCAATTACTGGCCAGAGTTCAATGAGCTCCGGCGCATTAGTGAAGACAGAGCCAGTTCCAGCTGATTTTATCCTGGTTGCTGCTGGAAATATGCAGGATATACAGCGCATGCATCCAGCGCTGCGTTCAAGGATAAGGGGCTATGGATATGAGATTTATATGGAATCAACAATGGAGGACAATGTAAATAACACAAATGCGCTGATCCAGTTTATTGCGCAGGAAATTAAAAAAGACAAAAAAATTCCAGCATTTAACAGAGAAGCTGTTGAAGAAATAATTGAGGAGGCAAAAAGAAGATCAGGAAGAAAGCATAGGCTGACATTGATTTTGAGGGATCTCGGAGGATTAATAAGAGCTGCAGGAGATATGGCAATTGAACACAAGCACACCATTGTAACAAAAGATGATGTTATTAATGCAAGAAAGCTTGCGTCTCCAATAGAATCTCAGGCAATTGCACAAGCAATTGAATACAAAAAAGACTACCGTGTTTTTAATACAACTGGATTTAGTGTTGGAAAAGTCAATGGGCTTGCTGTTGTTGGGGGATCTGTTATGGCATCAGGCATAATTGTGCCGATTGTAAGCGAAGTAACGCCTGCCTCTTCAAGATCAGAAGGAAAATTCATTCCAACTGGAAAGCTTGGAAAAATTGCAAATGAAGCAGTAAAAAATGTAAGCGCAATAATAAAAAAGCACGGAAAAGATATTGCTAATTATGATATTCATGTCCAGTTTCTGCAGACATATGAGGGAATTGAGGGCGACAGCGCCAGCATTTCAGTTGCAGTAAGCATAATCAGTGCAATGGAAAATATTCCAGTAAACCAGTCAGTTGCAATGACAGGCTCATTATCAGTAAGGGGCGAGGTGCTGCCAGTTGGAGGCGTTTCAAGCAAAGTCGAAGCAGCAATAAACTCAGGAATAAAGCAAGTTATTCTGCCGTATAGCAACGCAGACGACATAAGCCTGAGCAAGGATTTGCTGAAAAAAATAAAAATTATTCCAGTAAAGACATTGTCAGAAGTAATTAAATATGCATTAAAAGACACAAAGAAAAAGCAGGAATTCATAAATGAACTTGAATCCAGCAAATAAAACTTTTCTTTAAAAAAGAAAATTTTTATCAAAAGAAATAAAACTCTTTAGAAAAGAGTTTTAGCAGAAATGAACTTCTTAAAAAGAAGGGCTTTAATTTCAAATGCGAGCACCGGGATTTGAACCCGGGTCGTTGACTTTCTTCTTCTTGATAAAACTTCTTTTTAAGAAGTTTTAATGGAAGGCCAAAGTCCTACCAGACTAGACTATACTCGCCTAAGGTTTTTAATATTTAAAATTATTTATTATATAATTTTATTTGATTTAATTTATTTTTTTTATGCTGTTTTTGCATTTTTGCATATGCAATTCCATGATTAAATCCATATATTATGCTATTTATTCCAATTTCAGCCTCACTGATTCCTTCCATATCTCCAATAAAGCTTATTGTATTTCCATAAATGCTTATTTTTGTATTGCTTAACTTTTCAATATAATTTTTCGCCTTTCCATCTCTTCCAATTAATCTTGCCTTAACTTGCCTGATTCTTTCCTTGCTTTTGAATAAATTTTTAATGTTTATTGAAGAAAAATAATAATCTTCCTGTAGAAGGCATTCTGCAGCTTCAATATCAAATCCCCTGCCAAATGCTTGAATAATATTTTTTGCAATAAATTCATTATAAGGCTCTGCATTAATAATAACAGTGTTTTCAATAATATTTATTTTGCAGCTGCATTTAGCCTCAATTCTTTCTTTTAGCCTGTTTTTTTTAAATTCCTTTGTTTTTTCACGATTAATATTTATTTCCTGCATTTCAATCTCTGTTTTTTAGTTTGTATATTTTATTTTTTTATAAAAATATTTAATATTATTTAATTTATTCTATAACTCCGAAAGCAAAATATGCAAAATAGATAAATTAAAAATAAAAATTCCACTAATTTTATGTTAAAGAAACATTTAAATACTTATTTATACATTATAATTCATGATTAAATCATGATTCATTTGTGAACCATTAATGATTAAATAATAATCAAATAGGGATTAAATTCAATCTTTGAATTTAAATAAAATTTATAATTAATATGATATTATGGAGCAAAGAAATAAAAAAGATATTGAAAAACAGCTTCTGGATATTAAAAAGAAATTAAGTTTATTAACAGATCAAAATAAAGACAAGCAGATAGTAGATATCAACAAATCACAGAATATTAATTCAAATATGTTTGCGCTAATTAAATATATGATTGATGAAAATAAAAGAACAACAATGCTTTTGGAAAACATTACACAGACAATTGGGAAATTAGAGGAGTCCTTAAAGGAACCTGAAATCAATAAAAAAACAATAAATAATACCAAAAACGAGATAAATAACCAAGTGGATTTAGGAAGTCCTAAAAAACAAATAATATTGCCAGAACCTGATGTTAAAATAATACAATTAATCCAGTTGTCTAATTCCAATATGGTGTGCGCTGATGATATAAAGGCTAAATTGAATTATAAAGGCAGAAATGCAGCATGTTCCCGTTTAAATAGATTATATAAACTTGGAATTCTTGAAAGACACCAAGTTGGTCACAAAGTTTATTACAAATATGATGCTGGCAAGGCGAATCTCTTTATTATTTCCCCAAACTAAAAATAGAGAGCTGAAACCTCACTCTCTATTTTTCTATTCTTTTTAAAATCTATTTTTATAATATATTATTTAATAATATAAATTTTAATTATTTAATTGATTTTTATGGTTCAAGAAAATAAGAAAGAGGATATTAAAAATAATATTGAAAATAATATTAATAATAATGATAATAATGAGAATGTTTTAAAAAATTCAGGAATATTAGATGAATTATTTTTAAATTTACCATATAACTATAAAATAACAAACAAATCAGCTCAAATAAAACAAAATTTTGATAATTTTAAGGATAAAAAAGTCCAAATTGCCGGAAGAATTACTGCAATAAGAAAATCAGGAAAATTAATATTTGCAGACATTCTTGATTCTTCAGAAAAAATACAAGCATATTTTGATTTTAATTTGTTAAATGAAAGATTTGATAAAGTAAAGTCTTTTAATATTGGTGACATTATTGGCGTGTCTGGAATTGTGTTTAAGACAAACCCTGGAGAAATAAGCATAAAAGTAGAAGACTATGCGCTATTGTCAAAAGCGCTCAGGGCGCTTCCAAATAAATACAAGGGCCTTGTTGATATTGAAACAAGATATAGAAAAAGATATCTTGATTTAATAATGAGCAATGATTCAAAAAATGTATTTATTAAAAGAAGCAATATTATTCAGTTTATTAGAGATTTTTTATATAAAAAAGAATTTATTGAGTTTGAAACACCTGCGATACAGCCATTTTATGGTGGTGCTGATGCAGATCCATTTAAGGTTTTTGTCAACACTTTAAACGAAGAAGATTATCTGAGAATTTCCAATGAATTATATCTCAAAAGACTTATTATAGGTGGATTTGACAAAGTATTTGAAATATACAAAGCATTTAGGAATGAAGATATTGATGTAACACACAGCCCTGAATTCACAATGATAGAACTTTATCAGGCATTTTCAGATTATAATGACATAATGCAATTAACTGAAGACCTTTTGATACATGTGACAAATAATATATTAAATTCAGATTCTTTTGTTTATCAAGAAAATACCATAAAAATGAAATTTAATAAAATATATTTTGTTGATTCAGTAAACCAAAAACTCAATATAGATTTATTAAATGAAAGCGATGAAAAATTAATCATGCTTTTGGAGCAGGAAAATGTGAAAATACCAAAGAATAAAATATATAGAGCTCATTTATATGAAAAAATATTTGAAACATTTATCCAAAAAGATCTTGTTCAGCCAACATTTGTCATTGATTTTCCGAAAGAAACATCATTTTTATGCAGGGAAAAAAGAAACAATTCAAAGCTCGCAGAAAGATTTGAATTATATGTTTCAGGAATTGAGATTGCAAATGCTTATTCAGAACTCAATAATCCTATAATACAAAAATCTAATTTTGAAAAAGAAATGAAAATAAATCAAAATAAAAATATTGATATGGATTTTATAGAGGCAATGGAATACGGTATGCCACCAACAGGCGGACTAGGAATTGGAATTGACAGATTAGTCATGCTGCTGACAAACAAGCAATCAATAAAAGAAGTAATAATGTTTCCAATGGAAAAGAAATTTTAGATATTATTTATTATTATCTTTTTAATTATAAATTTTAATGGATAAATTTTTTAATATTCTTTATTTTGATTTCAAATTCATGTTTTAATTGATTATTATTTTTAATTAAATCGTTTAGTATTTCTTCCCAAGGTCTGAATAGGAATTTCGCTGTTTTTAAAATGATAAAATCATTTTTTATAAATGCCAGTAATGCAATTTTTTCACCAATGCTCCCTCTTTCAGTTATAAAAGTTAAGGGCAATAAATACTGGATTTGTCTGGCTGCATGCTTTTGTTTGTTTTCAGATCTTATGAAGTAATGCAGTTTTAATAGCGTTTTCTGATCTTTGTCAACTTTTTCATCTCTAATAAAAAAATATTCAAAAATCTTTATTCTTATTTTATTTGCATCTTTAATATCATTGCTCAAAACAACTGGCTCTATAAACTTAGCAAGCGCTTCATTTATGCTTTTTTGAGACAGATATTTTCCAAGCGAATTGATTTCTTTAAAGTCAACACAATCCTTAAGTTTTCGGCTTACTATCAAATCATAATTTCCACTATTTAATTTTTCATCTAAATTTAAATTTTTAATTTTTTGCATTAATGTATTAAAATAAGATATATTCTTGCCGTCATTATTTGTTATTTTTTCAGTTTTTTGGGCATAATGGATTAATTCATGTGTTAAAGTAATTTTAAATAATCTGCTTGAAAAATAATCTTTATATAATTCAGCATGTTTTTTATTTATAATAATTTTTTTGCTATTTTCTTTAAAATAAGCTTCTAAAGATTCATCTATATTTTTAAATATTATTTTTGGTCTATTTTTTATTTCAATTCCTAATATGTCTTCAATAATTTTTTTAGATTTATAATATGCTGTTTCAATTAATGGATTATTAATTTCTTTTTCTTCAACTAATTTTTGTTTATGCAAATTCATCAGTAATGATTATTGCTTACAAATATTATTTAAAATTTTTGTTTAAGTTTTAAGTTATTATTCAAAAACAAATAAAGGATTATCCCAGAGTCCAAATAAAGGATAAATATAAATATATAAATGCAATAAAAATATTTTGTAATTTTGTTTAAGATATAAAAAATGAAAAAATTATCAAAACTATTTAGATATGAATTATTATTGGATTGTTAGTTTTGTAGGGTTGTTTGCTGCGATAGGAATTGAAGTTTATGGATGGAGGAAGAGCCGAAAATAAAAAAGTGGAAAGGTAACTGAATGTCAAAAAGTAGAAATCTCTATATTATTTATTCCATACTCCTTCTTGTTGCTTTCACTTTTGCAGTGAGATCCTCAAATAATGCGTTCATGACAACCATACCTCTTTTTGTTGAGAGATACTTTCATTTCACAGGAACAGATGTCGGGCTGATTGCTGGATTCTCTTCTCTTATAATGTTTTTGGCAACATTTTTCATAAATAGCAAGTTGAATGCCAGATCACGTAGATACCTGTTCATTTTTGCAAATGTATTGATAACAATTTCTTTGCTATTGGTGATGTATTCAACCGATTTTTCGATATGGTTTTATGTCCTGTTCATAAGTTTTTCAGCCGGAATAATAATGCCAAACATAATAACCTCTGCTGGATATTATCCTGACAGAAAAGTAAGAGAAAGGATGATGGGTATATATACTTTGGCATTGAGTGCAAGCTTAATAGTCGGACCCATATTAGAAGGGCTAGTGCTTGACTACTTCCCATTAAAATATGGATTTCTCCTGTTTGCACCTGTAAGCGCCATTGCCGTGATCTTGTCGCCTTTCATGAAATTCCCGGAATCTAAATCAGAAGAATCAAAAGATGTGAAGGTTTTTTCAAACCCAGGTTTTAAGGTTGCAATATTCTCCATATTAACTTATAATGTGCCATTTTCAATGATAATATACTTCAGCGGCATATTTGCAGAGCAAGCCTTTAAAATGCCTTACTCCGCCATAATGCTGGTTTTCTCTTTATTATTTACAGTATCGTTTATATCAAGAGTTGCGTTATCATATTTTGTACCATCAAACTTATGGAGGTATATAAAAATTTCAATGTTTATGACTGCCATAGGAGTATCTGTTATATTTCTTAGCAGAGACGTTTTATTTTATGTTATAGGGATAATGCTTCTTGGAATACCACATGGACTTACATATCCATTATCTATATCCTCAATAGGCAGGTCTTTTAATATAAATAAAAGGAACAAGGCGAACAGCTATTTTTTTGCAATAATCATGCTCATAAATATACTTGTTCCGACAGCGGCCGGATTATTAATAGACAACATAGGATTTAGAAATGTCATGATATTCATAGTTCCTATTATAATGATATTGTTCGTTTTAGCAAGAAGGGAGGTAAAATTGATAAAACTCAATAAATTATCTGAACAGTAGAACTTGAGTTTCCATTTTTAATTTCAAGTTGATACCTAATCTTCATTTTTTACTCAACAAAACAGTCATTTTTTTATTACTTTTTTTTGTATGTCCTAACTATTTAATCATATTGTCTTGTTTTTATATTTTAAAATAGCAGGGTTATTTAAAAATTTATTTTAAAATAGCAGGGTTATTTAGAAAGATTAAAATATCTTTAGGTCTATTATTAATAAGATAATTATGAACAAGTTTTTTCATAGAGATATTGAAAATAAAATTTTAAAATTTGTTGATAGAAGTGAAATTATAATTATAAGAGGGCCAAGGCAGGCAGGAAAAACAACACTAATGCAAATGCTTGATTCTACCATACATACTAAAAAATTATTTGTAAATTTGGACATTGCACAAAATAGAAAATCAATAAGCGAATCGCCTATAGATTATGTAAAAAAAATATTACATAATAACAAAAAGGTGGTTTTATTCCTTGATGAAATACAAAGATTAGACAATGCTGGCGAAAACTTAAAAATATTCTATGATACATTTAAAGGAAAATTAAAGATATTTACATCAGGATCATCTTCGTTAGAGTTAAGAACAAAAATTCTTAGTTTTCTAGTTGGAAGAGCAATATTGTTTGATTTGTATACCTTTAGTTTTGGGGAAT
>JAJZMY010000038.1:0-1860 GCA_021848125.1 Microcaldota archaeon | reverse complement strand
TTATCCGTGCAAAAGACGAAAATCTATACTTAATATTTAAAGAAAAGCATACCTCTTTAATTAATTTTATAGAATTTGGAAAGAAAATAAATAGCCCTGGATTTTCAGATGATTTTATAGAATTATGGAAAGAATATGCTGTGTTTGGTGGCTATCCTGAAATAATAAAAGCAAAAGAGAAGAAATTGAAACAAATATTACTGTATAACTTAATTGATTTATTTATAGAAAAAGATATTGCATCTTTTTTCAAAATAGAAGATACAAGGGAGTTTGAAAATTTTATGAAAATTATTGCATTAAATGATTCACAATTTTTTATTGCCTCAAATATTGCAGGCAATATTAATTTAACAGCATATAAAATAAATTCCTATCTAAACATAATTGAAAATACATATATAATAAAACATGTTTATCCTTATTATAAAAATATTTCAACATCAATAAAAAAAATGTCCAAAATTTATTTTCTGGATCTTGGCTTAAGAAATGCCCTTTTAAAAAATCTACTTAAATATGATAATAGAGATGATAGTGGCAAATTAGCTGAAAATTTTGTATTCATTGAACTACTTAAACTTGGTTATGAAATAAATTATTGGCGCACTAAAAGCGGTGCTGAAATGGATTTTGTAATACATACTAATAATGGCCAGATAATTCCAATTGAAGTAAAAATAAGTGGAAGCAAAGCCCTCGGTAAGAGTTTTTACAGTTTTTTAAATGAATTTAAACCCGAAAAAGCATTAGTTATAACATTTAATGAATTTTCTGAAATGCAATTAAACAAAACTAAAATATATTTTATACCAATATTTTATTTATAATGCAATATAATTGTCAAAAATTAACGACTTTTGTTCCAAAGTCCCTGTTACTTATTTATTAATATTTTTTATTATATCTTCAAAAATATCCATTGCTTTTTCTATATTTTGATTTTCTATTGTTATTGCAGGTATTAATCTTATTGAAGATTCGCCGCAACCCAATAATATCAGTCCGTTGTAAAATGCATGCTTTAAAATTTCATTTCTTTTTTCAATAGCAGGTTCTTTTCTTTGCCTTGATTTAACAAATTCAATACCAATCATTAAGCCAATACCCCGCACGTCTCCAATTATTTCATATTTTTCCTTCATTTTATTCAGTCTATTGAAAAATATCTTGGATTTTGCTTTTACGTCTGATTCAATGCTTACTTTATTTTTATAAATATGATTCAATAATGCCTCACCAGCTGCCATTGCAATTGAATTTCCGCCAAAAGTATTTGCATGCGATCCACTAGGAATATCTTTGCTTTTTTTTACAACTGTTACTCCAATTGGAACTCCGCCGCCAATTGATTTTCCAAATGTATAAATATCAGCATTAGTCTTAAAGTTATCAAGTGCAAGAAATTTGCCAGTTCTCATGACTCCTGCCTGGATTTCATCATCAATAAGAAGTATGTTATGCTCATCAAGAAGTTTTTTCAATTCTTTAAAATAGTCTTTTGGCGGAACAATATATCCACCTTCTCCTTGTATCGGCTCTATGAAAAATCCAGCAACTTCTTTTCCAGATACTTCTTTTGAAAGTGCAAATTTTTTAATATAATCAATGCATGTAAATCCGCAGGATTTATTATCCTTTTGATTGAAAGGGCATCTGTAACAGTAAGGATATGGAACATGAACTGAATTTGAAAATGGCCCGAAATGTTCTCTCTGAACTATTTTCGATGAGGTCATTGACAATGATCCCTGCGTCCTACCATGAAAAGAGTTATAAAAAGAAATTAAATAAGATCTATTGCTAAAAAGTTTTGCGAATTTAATTGCAGATTCATTTGCTTCTGTTCCTGAATTTGAA
>JAJZMY010000020.1 GCA_021848125.1 Microcaldota archaeon | reverse complement strand
TTGCTGTAGCAGTAATCCATTTGTAATAGCTCCCATCAGAAAGCAGTATACCTGGTGTTGCTGTTCTTCCACCCTCAAGATTTATTGATCTGCCTTCCATATAAGGCTGCAATGCTGAAAGCAATTGAGGGGGAGTTCTATTAAGCTCATCAAACAATGTTGCAGGCGAAGTAATTAATGGTGTCAGCTTTTGAGTATCGCTTAGATTGCCGCCGCTTGTTAATGGCGCAAAGCTCATATCAACCAATTGCGTTACTGTTAATGAAGGCGAAATTACAAGTTTTGAAGTGTTTTTGTTACCGAATACTGCATTCATAAATATCTCTGTCAATTCTGTCTTTCCACTTCCTGATTCGCCAATAAACAAGGCATTTGCTTTGGTCATTGCGCAGGCCAATAGAAAATCCCTTGCATCAAATTTTATTACGCCGTCCTTAGACGGAATTTCAAATAAAGATAGGGAATGATAGAATTGCGATGTTTCCCTCCTGATTCTATCCTCTAGCGTCGATATCTTTTTTTTCATTTCAATGTCTAAGAAATTTTTCTTTTCCTCTGCTTCAGAGGATATATTTCTTTGCTTGTTTATAAATCCCATTTTACCCCCATTCTAATAGTTTAAGTATGTAATATTTTATGATTATTTTTAGATATTTATATGTTTTTATGCTTTCAGATATTTATATGTTTTGTTTGAGAAGTTTTGTCCAATAATTCCAAAGGTTTTTAAGCTTTAGAATACATTTGATTTTGGCGATCAAATGTTAGATGGATTGATACTCTTACATTATTTCAAACACACTATGGTGCATTATCAACATTGACTCTTTGTATGTTCGTCTACAATTATGCCACGCCGCATAATAGTCTATGTGGCAAGACGCCTGGAGAAGCAGCAGGATTAGACTTGCGTTTAGGAAACGATAAATTACTTGGCCTTATTCGTCTTGCATGCTGAGATGCGGATAAGTTAATTTTTATCCTTTAGAAATAGTATCGCATGCGCCCTGATCCTATTCGCTTTTTCCGGCAAGCAAATCTAATACTTCTCTTCTGAACTCACGCAGGTATCTTTTTAGGTATCTTTTAAGTTTCTTCTTATCGATTTTAGACTTCAGTTGCTTTAGTACATCTTCCCTAATATAATGCTTGAAATACAAGAGGTCCAAAAATGTCTTTTCAATATCTGATACAGGGATCCAAAAATCATAATATTTTACAAGCTCATATCCAAAAAACAAATTCTTCGGTATTCTCTGAACCAGATAGTTGGCATTCCCAAACTTTCTTATCCCAATTCTAACCATCTTAGGAGTTACAACAATAGGATTTGTACCTTGTTCCCAAAGCTTTCTTATTGTTAACGCATTTTCTAAGCCGTAGTAAAATGGCTGGAATGCAAATCCTACCACAGTTATGTCTTCATGAAAAGTGTAAACACCTTTTGTTATCCTTTTTAGTTCGCCGCGTGTAAGTAAATAGTTGATAAGCCTTTTAAGATACATATCTTTTATGCCTCTCGTCTTCAGTGCGGTTCTTAATTCAAAAAGTTTTACTACTGGAAACCCCGAGCTTGTGAAATGTTCCCTTATATAGCTAATGTACTTCATGCGAATCTGCCCTTTATGTATTCTATCATATTTCTGAATGAGGGTATCGGGCCTTCATATATCAACACTTTAAGATCCTCCTCGTTTACCGGCTGCTTAATCTTCTGTATAAAGCTAATAACAGCATTTTTTATTTTAGCCTTTTCTTGGACGTAATCACACAGAATATATATATCATAGATATCACGGATGAACAACCTGTGGGAATATGCTGCAATCTTCTCTAAAATTAGATCTTCTGGTGTTAGAGCTAGTACTTCTGTATAAGTACTATCAACTTTCTCGAATCTGGTTGCCACTGGATGCAGATCTTTTTTTATATAATTTATTTCAACTTTGAGATATATATTTCCAAACGAGAATGCAATAAAAATCAGATGTCCTGTATCTTTTATCTTTTCTACTTTTATATCATAATCTGATGCTACTGAAAGTACATTTCTCTTCAAATTCTCTAGATTAGAACGCGATTTTAAATATATGTCAATATCGTTTGAGAACCTACTTCCGTTGAAGCAGCGCCATACGCATGTGCCCCCATGGAGTATTATTGTACTATCTATCTGATACAACATCATTATTACTGTGTCCTGGAAAAGCGCAAGCTCGCTATATTCTCTTTTTTTTAGCATTTTCAGTATTGGTAATTTCATTAAATAACCTAAGTTACAATATTATGTAACTTTAGTTATTTATATCTTTCTGCGTGATAATAAAGTGACAATGTCTTATAATTCGAGGGATTGTTAATAAAAAATAAAAATTAATATTTTTTAAGTTTAAAGCCCAATCCATATTCATTTATTTTAGATGGCGCCACAATAATTTTATTATTTTTATTGTACATTTTTATTTGTTCATGATTTAATAATGCAAGAGGATCTGTTATTGAATTTATTCGCGCTATGACTGATTTAAATTGAAATGTCTTAAAATTGTCTAATTTTGAAAGAATAAAGATTGGAATTGTTATATCTTTCTTAATACCTGGAACTGCAATTGTTAGTATTTCTTGAAATATCGGCCGTTCAATAATCCATTCTGCTGATAACATTGAGGAGTTATAATTGACAATTTTTTTAAATGATTCATTTTCAGTTAAATTATCTAATTTAATTTCCCATCTGCTTTGTTTTTTATTTAATAATTTTATTTTTGCATAAATTTCATCTCCAGGTTTAACTTTAAAATTAATTATTGTCTTTTGATTATCTGGAAGAAGCTCATACCATGCAACAGTAATAAATTTTTGATGTTTTTTAGAATAATGAGACGATGTACCAGTCTGGATTAAAGTTTTATCATTTTTGAATTGTCCTCCAATACCTATCCAGATGTTGTCAGCAAGTGGCGACCTAAAAGAAATTAAAGAAATATTGCCTGATGGCGTTATTAATAAATAATTTAAGTTTTTTGGTTTTTTATACTGAATGCTTGGCACTTTCCATTCGCCTATAATGCTTTCAGTAACTGGCTTTGGATTTGTAAAACTTGATGCAGCAATATATCCTGCCCAGTTGATGGATATGTTTTTTGTTGAATTTTTAATATTTTGCGTAATTGCTTGTGGTGGAATTAAATTTTTAGAATAATTTACATTTGCTAATAATGGTGAGGCATATAACATTAGTGCAGATGCAGTAACAAGAATAGTATTACGGATAAATTTTTTGATATTTGGTTTGATTTGACTAATTTGTTCTTTTTGATTTGAAGTCCTTAAAAAATCTGTATTGTTTTGATCTGATTTTTTGATATTAATATTTTTTGCCATTAATATAACCTATAAACTTAATGACTTATTTGATATAAGCTATATTTAAAACTTTTGTATAGAATGCTCTATTAAATAAGTCCTATTTTAATCCTCTCAATTTTAATATAAAATATAAATTTATCTGAATTAATATTATTTAAGATTTAAGGCAATTGAATGGAGGAAAAATTAATTGAATTATAAAAAACTCAAAAAATAGGAAAAGTGAAGAGTATAATGCTGGAAAAAATTGAAAAAAATACAATGCAAATAAAAATCAAACCGAAAATAAAAATAGCAGTAGTATTATTATTGATATTAATTGCAATACAATTTTTAGGGATCATTATTTTATTTAAAATTGCATTTGGAAAAGTTATCTACATTTGGCTTATGCCACAGACATTTCAAAAAAATCAGTATGTTATAAATCAGATGCCGGACACATTTGATAGCCACATTATAATTAAGACAGATGTTCCTGTTTATTTGTATGTGCTTAACAGTTCGCAATTTATTAATTTTGGCGCTGGAAAATATTTCTCGGCAATTAAAACATTAAATGGTAAAAATTTTAATTTTTGGTTTAATATTAGTGCCGGATGTGGAGATTATCTTTATGTAATACAAGCGATTAATAATACTTCATTCACTATTTATCCAGATGTTACAGCAGTTTATCATCCAAGTTTATTGAGCGGAGAATGTAAAAATTTTACTTGATAGAAATTTTAATCGGAAAAATATAGGCAGGAAATAATAAAGTTGAATATACAATATTTGAATAAGGTTTATTTTCTGGTATTTTTTAAGAAGATAAAGAATAGATAAAAAGAGTGCTGCTATGGGGTCTGAATTTTTATTTGTTTATGGAACATTAAAAAAAGGATTTAATAACAGAGCTAGAAAAAAATTAAAAGAAAATTCTTTATTTGTTGGAGATGCAGAATTTAATGGAAAACTGTTTCGCATCAATGGATATCCAGGCGCAATAAAATCAAATAATTCTTCTGATATTGTCTATGGAGAACTTTATAAAATTAAAAACCATGTCTCTGTTTTCAAAATCCTTGATGAATTTGAAGAATGTTCTGATACATTTGATAAGCCTGCGTTATTCAAAAGAAAGATATGTAAAGTAAGGATTGAAAAAAAATATGAGTATGCATGGATATATCTTTATAATTTGGCAACGCGGGGCCTGCCAAAAATCAAAACAGGAAAATTCATGCAGGCGGATAAATAACAGATATATGCTAATATTAATATAAATAATTTCGTGCAACTTTTTTTTGAAATTTCAATAATTTATTATAAATAACAAAAAATATTTAAATGTTTTGCTATAAAATATATAATATGGAAAAAATCATAATTAAAGTTACTGAAAAACCAAATAAAGATCCTGAAAAAATAATAAAGTGGTTTTGCATTGTATTCGGATTATCTGATGAGGAAGAAAAGAATAATATTGAAACGCAGATTTTAAAAAAATTCATTATGAATGCAGAAAATAGAAACAATGGAATTACAAGCTCTGATTTAAAATTCAATAAACCTATACCAAAAAGCACTGTGATTTACCATTTAAATAGATTTATAAGCAGCGGACTAATAATAAAAAAGGGGAGAAAATATTATTTAAGAGCAACAAATCTTTTGAAAGCAATAGAGGAAATTGAATATGATATAAATAAAGAATTTAAAAAAATGCTTGACATTGCTCTGGATTTTGATAAATTAATGATAAATTATCAAAAAAAAATAAGAAAAATAAAGAAATTACATAATTGATAATATGGCACAGAATAATGAAATAAACAATATTAATAATAAAAAAGAAGAAGAAGAAGACATCAAAGACATTAATAATATAGTTAAAGAAAGCGAAGAAAAGCAAAAAATCACTGCAAATAATAAAAAACAGGAGGGAGACAATATTAAAGAAAAACCAGAAGATAACCATGAAAAAGATGAAAACAAATATAATGAAATAAAAGAACAATTATTAAGGCTTGCAGCTGAATTTGACAATTATAAAAAAAGAGCAAAAATTGAATTGAATAATGCAAAAAATAATGGAAAAGCAGAGTTATTAAAAAATTTATTGCAGATAATTGATGAATTTGAAATCACATTAATTGCAACATCTGAATCCAAGGACAAAAATATTGCCAGGGGTATTGAATTGGTATATTCAAATTTCATTTCAGAATTAAAGAAAAATGGCCTGGAAGAAATTAAAACATCTGGTTTATTTGACCCCTATAAACATGAAATATTGATGATCAAGGAAAGCGACAAAGAATATGGGATAATTTTAGAAACAATAAAAAAAGGCTATATATTCAATGGAATCATGCTAAGGCCTGCATCAGTAATTATATCCAAGGGCAAAGAAAACAAGGACATTGGGCAAAAAAATAATGAAACAGGCAATAAACATGAATAAAAATATCTTAAAAAAAATAATAAATATGTTTAAAATATAATAAAAAAGCAAAAAAATAAGGTGAGAAAATGAAAATAATTGGAATTGATTTGGGAACATCGAATTCAGCAGCAGCTGTTTTAGAGGGGGGAAAACCTGTGATAATACCTAGTAGCGAGGGCGCTTCATTATATGGAAAGGCATTTCCAAGTTATGTTGCATTTACAAAAGACGGGCAGAAACTAATCGGAGAACCGGCCAGAAGGCAGGCAGTTGCAAACCCAGAAGGAACAGTGAATGCATTCAAAAGAAAAATGGGGTCTGATTATATTTATAAAATATATGGGAAAGAATACAAGCCACAGGAATTATCAGCATTATTGCTGCAAAAAATAAAAGAAGATGCAGAAGCATTCCTTGGGGAGCCAGTTAAAAAAGCAGTCATAACTGTTCCAGCATATTTTAATGACAATCAGAGGCAGGCAACAAAGGATGCAGGGGAAATTGCAGGCCTTGAAGTTATAAGGCTTGTAAATGAGCCGACAGCAGCATGCCTAGCATATGGGATTAATAAATCAGACAGGGAAATGAAGGTATTAATCTATGATCTTGGTGGCGGAACCCTTGATGTAACAATAATGGATTTTGGAAAAGGTGTATTTGAAGTAAAAGCAACCAGCGGAGACACATCCCTTGGGGGAACTGATATGGATAAAGTAATTGTTGAATTTTTATTAAATGAAATTAAGCAGAAACATAAATTAGATATTTCAAAAGATGCACAAGCAATGCAGAGACTGAGGGAAGCAGCAGAAAAGGCAAAAATAGAGCTCTCAACAGTAATGACAACTGAAATAAACCTGCCATTTTTAGCACAGTCAAAAGAAGGCCCGATTAATTTTACATATACATTTACAAAGGCAAAGCTGGAAAGCTTGGTTATTCCAATAATTGAAAAATCAGCAAAGCCAGTAATGCAAGCATTGAAAGATTCAAAACTTGAACCTTCGCAGCTTGACAAGATAATCTTGATAGGAGGGCCGACAAGAATGCCGATAACCCAGAGATATGTTGAGCAATTACTTGGAAAGAAAATAGAAAGAGGCGTTGATCCAATGGAGGCAGTCGCACTGGGTGCAGCTGTCCAGGCAGGTGTTTTAACAGGAGAAGTAAAGGATATTGTCCTGCTTGATGTAACTCCACTAACA
>JAJZMY010000012.1 GCA_021848125.1 Microcaldota archaeon | reverse complement strand
AAAAGAATGTAATAAAAAATATTTATTTATTCTGAGGTTGAAAAATATGCTATATAATAAAATAAATGAACAAAAAGATAAAAATCAAATAGCATTAATTAGGACTGGCGATAATAATTATAAAACTATTCCGAATGAGATGAATGATAAAAAAATAGATGATAAACAAAATATTTTAAATATAATTAAGGATGATATTGAAATTGGAAAAAGCTATGAATATTATGGTTATTTTGACCGGGCTAAAGATTTTTATATTTATGCTGGACAAGGACTGGCTGAGATAGCAATTATTAGAAATAACAAGTATAAAAATGAAAATACTAAAAAAAATAAAGAGATAATAATTTTTGAAAAAATGAATGATAAGGACAGGCAATTATTCAATGAAATAACAAGAGAAATTGAAATAAAGGATGAAATAAATAAGAATATGGAGAGGCTTAATAAAAAAATTAAAATAAAAAATAAAGTATTAGAGGAAAAAAATAAAAAGGAATATTTTGAAACAATGCTTAGGAGAGAGGATTTATATCCTTCGGCCAATGCATGACTTTTTTTGCTATTAGGGCTATAAGATTAGTCAAATTTGTTTTTATTTGATTATTTATGCGTCTTTGATTTTAGATACTGCTATTTTCTGAAACATATTAATATTAATCAGATTTTGGATTTCTTTTTTTATTAATTTTTTACTGTTTTTTAAGATTATTTTATATCTCTTTGCTGAATTTTCCATATGTAATAAAGAAGGATTAAAATCAGTTTCTTTATTTAGATATTTCTTAAATATATTATATTTTTTGGCATCATTGGAAAATACTATAAAATCTGATTTGTTTTTTATCCCTGCTAAAGAAATTGCAAGATTTATTTGCCTTGTCATGGCTGCAAACAAAAGCATTTCAATTGATAGAATTTTTGAACTGTTTTGCTTTTCTTTGAAACTAGTTAGTGCATTAAGATATGAACATAATAAATGTTCTTTATTTATTACTGAATTTGTATCAAATAATTGAATAAATTTGGTTTTTGTATTGATTTCTTTTAACTTACTTAACATATCTTCAATTTCAAAATTAGATGATGCGTGTTTTATTATTGCATCTAGATTTGATTTATTCATTTTATCAATTTTATATTTCACTGAAATCTTTGAATGGCACCCCCATTACTGAAGAGTGTAAGATTTCTAGTTTACTTTGTTAAACTTTAAGAAATCAGTGTTAGCCAGTTATTAAATTCTTTATCATTTCCATGAACAATATTATTAAATTTATCACTTAATAATTTTGTTATAGGCCCTGCTTGTTTTTGTATGTCAATGCCATCAACATTTATTATTGGGGTAATTTCTGCTGCTGTTCCGCTAAAAAATATTTCATCACTTGTATAAAGTTCTTCTTTATGTATTTTTCTCTCTATTACCTCTATCCCCATATTTTCAGCAATTTTTATTATTGAATCTCTTGTAAGCCCCAATAAAATATCAGAAGAATTATCAGGAGTTATTAATATATTGTCTTTTACAATAAAAATATTTTCTCCGGGGCCTTCTGCAACATATCCATTATTTGACAATAATATTGCTTCATCAAATCCAGAATGCCTTGCTTCTAAATTTGCTATAATTGAATTTATATAATTCCCGCTTGCCTTTGCTTCAACTGGCAATATTGATGAATTTATTCTGTTCCATGATGAAATTTTGCATTTTATTCCTTTATCCTTGTTTGTAAAATAGTTTCCGAATTGAATTGCGGCTATAAATACGCTGATTTTTTTATTTATAGGACTTAAGCCTATTTTTTGATCATTATAGAACGCGAACGGACGTATATAAGAAGATCCTAATTTATTAATTTTTAATAAATTTTTTATTGCTTTTTTTATTTCGTCAGCAGAGTAATTCAAATCCATTGAATATATTTTTGCTGTTTTAAAAAACCTTTGTATATGTTCATCAAGCCGAAAAATTGCTGTTTTTGAATTATCCAATTTATAAGATCGTATGCCCTCAAAGATTCCGCTCCCATATTGCAATGAATGCGTTAATATTCCGACTTTTGCTTTTTCAATATCTAAAAATTTATTATCAAGCCAAACTTTTTGCATAATCACCACGCTTATTTATTTTATTAATTTATAAATTAATATAAATACAAATAAATTTATTTTAATATTAATATTATTATAATTAAATTAAATATAGTGTTGATTGGTTTTTAGTGAGATTTTGAAAAAATATTCAAAAGGCGCAAGAAGCGAAAGGGAATTATTAATGCAGTTTTATAATTTAAGCTACTCTGTGATGCGGGCTGCCGGGAGCGGGGTAAATTCATTAAGTCCTGACATTATTGCAATTAAAGAAGACAAATTATATGCGTTTGAATGCAAAGCATGGAACTCTAATTTATTAATAGAACCTGAAAGATTTGAATCGCTTAAGCAATGGGAAAAAAATACAAGAATGCAAGTTTTTATTGCATGGAGAATAAATAATAAGGGTTGGTTTTTTATTAAATTAGAGGAATTGTCAAAAAATGGCAGGAATTATACATTAACAAAAAACCAGGTATTTGCAATAAATAGAAAATTTGAATCAGTTATTTAGCCCTGTATGACAGGAAGCCGCCTTCCGCAAGGGAGGCAGTTCACTAACTTTGCTCTTACAAACCATTCAAAACAATTAATTAGTAAGGTATTTTAATTTTTATATTTTAAATAATAATATAATTTTTTTAATTGATTTGCTTTTTGCTAAACTTTTTATAATTTTATAATAAATTATTTAAATCATTTAATTTTAATAATTCTTTTAAATTGGCAAATATTTTTTAGGTCAATAAATATAATTATAAATAAAACTTCTAAAATAGCAATGTGAATATATGGCTGATAAGATACAAAGAAAAAAAGAAAATATATCCTCAATAATAAGAATAGCTGGAAAGGACATCAACGGCTCTCTTAATATTGAAAGAAGTTTGCAGGGCATAAAAGGAATTGGTGCAAACATGGCAAAAATCCTAAGCAATACAATTGAAAAAGAATTAAATATAAATAAATCAGCAACAATTGGATCGCTTAGCGAAGATCAGATTGAAAATATTGAAAACATTTTAAAGACACCATTAAAATACAATATTCCAAAATTTTTATTAAACAGAAGAAAAAACAATGAAACTGGAGAAGATTCTCATGTAATCGGCAATGATTTAATATTTGCATCAAGGCAGGACATAAACAGGTATGTTACATTAAAGACCTGGAGAGGATTTAGGCACCAGTACGGATTAAAAGTAAGAGGTCAGTCAACACGTTCAACTGGAAGAACTGGAACAAGCATAGGCGTTGTTAAAAAAGCACTTAAACCAGGAGCTGGACAAAAAGAGCAGGACAAAACAAAGGCAAAAAAATAGTGGTTGAATGGGATCAATAAAAAGAAATAGAAAAAAGTATGAAACTCCAAAAAACTTATTCAATACTGAAAGAATAAAACAAGACAGGGCAATTATAAAAGAATTTGGACTAAAAAATATGAAAGAATTATGGCAGGCTCAGTCAAAGATAAGCAAAATAAGAAGAAATGTCAGAACATTGCTTTCAGGAGAATCTGAAAAAACAGGAATTGAAAAGGATATTATCAACAGATTAATAAAACTAGGCATTGTAAATGAGGGTGTAATACTTGATGACTTGCTTGATTTGAATGAAAAAGAGTTTCTTGAACGAAGACTAGAATCAATTGTATTTAGAAAGGGGCTTGCAAAATCAATGAAGCAGGCAAGGCAGATAATTGTCCATGGATTTATTGCAATTAATAGCAAAAAAATAGACAAGCCAGGGTATATGGTCAATAAAAATGAAGAGCAGGGCATTGCATATTATAAAAAAATAGACATTAATAAAAATAATGGCCAGAATGAAAAATCAAAAGACCTGGATAATGAAGAGCAAGAAAACAGGCATGAATTAAATAATGAGAATATAGCAATTAAAACTGAGTGAAAATCATGGCTAAGAAACAAAATATTAAGACAAAAACACCAGTAGCAGGCACAAAGGAAAAAAAAGAAAAGGAAATAGTGTCTTTTGAAGCAAAGGCAATGGAGGAATCAAAACCGCAGACAAAAGAAAAATGGGCTGTTGCCCATGTTTATTCATCAAAAAACAACACAATAATAACCCTGACTGATTTAAGCGGTGCTGAAACAATTGCAGTCGGAAGCGGCGGAATGATGGTCAATGCTGATTCCCAGGAAGGCAGCCCTTATGCTGCAATGCAGGCTGCTTATAAAGTTGCAGCGCAGGCAAAAGAAAAAGGAATAACACACTTGAACATTGAGATAAGAGCTCCTGGAGGGCATAATTCAAAAAGTCCTGGGCCTGGTGCGCAGGCAGTTGTGCGTGTATTGGCCAGAAGCGGATTAAGAGTCAGCAAAATAGAGGATGTTACTCCAGTACCAACAGACACGACAAAAAGGCCTGGAGGAAGAAGAGGAAGAAGAGTTTGATTATTTTTGGATTTTTTCTTTTTTAGTTAATTTAAAAAATCTTCTTAAATAATATTAATAATATATTAAACGTGTTTTTGTGGCAAAAGAAAAAGCAGTTAAAGAAATAGAAGACCTTCCTGGAATTGGCGAGACAACAGCTGCAAAACTCAGATCCTCAAACATAGATTCACTGGAAAAAATTGCAGTCCTGTCTCCGCATGAATTATCAGAGGTATCGGGGATCAGCGTTGAAAATGCAAAAAAAGCAATACAAGTGGCAAGAGAATCAACAACAATTGAATATGAAACAGGAGAATCATTTTATGAAAAGAGGAAAAATATTGGAAAAATCAGCACTGGATCAAAAGATTTGAATGAAATGATTGGAGGCGGAGTTGAAACAAATGGAATAACAGAGGCATATGGAAAATTCAGCAGCGGAAAAACCCAGCTTGGATTCCAGCTTGCAGTTAATGTCCAATTGCCAGTAAATAAGGGCGGACTTGAAGGCAATGTGCTGTTTATTGATACCGAGGGAACTTTTAGGCCTGAAAGAATAAAATCAATTAGCGATGCTGTTAATCTTGACTCTAACAAAGTTCTGGAGAATATTATTTATGTAAGGGCAAAATCAACTGAACAGCAAATACTTACTTTAGAAAGAGCTGATAAATTAATTCAGGAAAAAAATATAAAATTAATTATTATTGACTCTCTTACTTCATTATTCAGATCCGAATTTATAGGAAGAGGCGCACTTGGGGAAAGGCAGCAGAAGTTGAACCAGCATGTCCATAGACTGCAGACGCTTGCTGATAAATATTCTTTGGCAGTATATGTAACAAACCAGGTTATGGATAACCCGGGCATATTATTTGGAGATCCCACCACACCTATTGGCGGAAATGTTCTTGCGCATGCTGCAACAACAAGATTGTATTTAAGAAAAAGTAAGGAAGAACGAAGAATAATAAAACTTGTTGATTCACCATATATGCCAGAAGGCGAATGCGTGATAAAAATCACTAATAACGGGGTTAAAGATTAATTTTTATTCTATTCTTGCTTTATTTGAATATTCATTTAACTTATATATTTATTAAAATCATTTAGAATGAGTTCTTATGTTTGAAAATATTAAAAACGGATGGAAAATTGGAAAAGCAGTAAGAAAAATAGTATCCAGGGACAAATCATTAATGCTCTATCCAATTGTTGCTGTAGTAATTTCAATTATTGCTTTTCTGCTTATTTTTGGAATTGGATTATTTAGTGCCTTTGTCATCTCAGGTGGCAATATTCATAATCCTATGCATGGCGCTGGTTCAATGATATTTATAATCACTATTTTTATTTCTTATATTGCAATTGAATTTATTTCTGTTTATGTCAATATCGCATTATTAATTGCTTTTAAAAGTTTTATAAATGGAAAAAAATTAAAAATGATGGATGCATTCGGGAAAGCTGTGCATTACAGAAAAAATATATTAGAATGGGCAATATTTTATTCAATAATTATTATGCTGCTGAATATTATTGAATCAAGATTTAGAGGTTTAGGCCGATTAGTCATAGGTTTTATTGGCTCATTGGCAATCACTGCTGCTACCTTTTTTGTTGTTCCTGTGATACTTGAAAAAAACATAGGGCCCATAGGCGCAATAAAAGAAAGCGTTAATACAATTTACCATAAATTCGGGCAGACTTTTGGAGGAGTTGCTTATATTGATCTATATTCATTTATTTTTGTAATTGCAGGAATACTGATTATACTTGGTTCTATCTTGTTTTTAATTCCAGTGCTTGCAGTATTTATTATATTTTTTATAATTGGGATAATATTTCTTATTTACGGAATTGTTTATGGAGCAACATTAAGAGAAGTATTTAGATTAATTGTCTATGATTATGCAAATGGAAAAGCACTGCCAAAGGAAATAGATGTAAAGACATTGAATTCAGCAATTAAAAAAAATAAAAATAAGACAATAAATAATATTTGATTTTATGGATATTGAATTAGAAGACAAATTAATTAAAAAATATTACAGGTTTTTAAAGCCAGCTGTAATAGGGCCAAAATTGGAAAAAAACATGGGTTATATTCTTATGGCAAGAGGCATTGAATTAAATAAGCTTGACAAAACAACGCTTGGCATTATAAATAATACATTTAATGAGCAGGCACAAATTTTGGAAACTATTTTACCTTGTAATATTGGTTGCGACAATGGATGGTATAATTTAATAGACAGCACTCTTGCTAAAATAGCAGAGTATACTGATAAAATACATGGAAAGACAAATAAAGAATATGCTGAATATTACAAGGAATTAATAAATAATGAAAAAAATAGCAAATCTTTATTTAGTAATGTGGATTATTATACTAAAAAGTATAAAGAATTAATGGAACAGCCTAATGAAACTTTAATTTTAATGGTTGAAATTTCAGACATACGGCAAAAATTCGGAGGCCTTGACATACGCATAAAACCTTGTGGTTTTGATCTCCATGCATCTGGATATCATTTAAAGGGATGGAGTGACAGCTATATT
>JAJZMY010000004.1:10830-37457 GCA_021848125.1 Microcaldota archaeon | reverse complement strand
AATTGACATTATTTTTTTTGCAGAATTTATTAATTCCTGTGTTAAAATACCAAGGCCAGAACCAATTTCAATAACATTTTTATTTTTTCCAAAATTGGCTTCAAATTCTGCAATATGTTTGTTTATCAAGAAATTTTGTCCGAGTTTTTTATTTATTCTTAATTTTTTGAATAATTGTTTATAATCTGTCATAATGTATTATTAATTGTCAATTAATTTTAAATCAATTAGTGTTTGTTTTGGATTCGCATAATAATTTCTTACAACCTCATTGATGTCTTTTATGCTTGTTTTTCCAAGTTTGTTTAATTGCTCTAATATTCTAGCTCTTATTTTTTCCTCATTTATTATATATTGAGGAGAAACACCCATTATTCTTGCGACAAGATCCCGATATGTAATACTTGGGCTGATATCAGATTCCTGGTGTGTTTTAAAGTCATAAGAATAAAGATCAGATAATAGAATTTTATTCGTTTCAATTCCAGAAATCTCTGAAATCAGATTTATTTTTCTTACTGGCTTATTATTTATATAAATCTGGGATACCATTATCAATGCATCAATAATAGGGATAATATCAATAGGCACATTCATCGGGCTGTGCGTTAACCTATTTACAATATCTCTTGTTGAAGATGCATGAATTGTGCCCATAACAATTTTGCCTACATTCATTGCACTAACCATGTCATTTGCCTCTTCTCCCCTAACTTCACCAATTATCATTGTATCAGGTCTCATTCTTAGGCTGTTTTTTACAAGATCATCAAGTTTCAAGTATTCATTTGTTTCTAATCTAACGCAGTTTTCTTGCATTTCTGTATTTAATTCATAAGTTTCTTCCATTACTATTACTCTTTGTTCTGGTCTGAAAAAAGAAAACAATGCATTTAATAATGTTGTTTTTCCAGCAGCAGGCATCCCCCCAATTAATAAATTTGCAGGCCTGATTCTGAATCCATCAATATAAATCCATAATCTTGCAGCAATTTTATAAGAAAGTTCATTTGCATTGATCAAATCAATAATACTAAATGGTTGGCTCCTGAAATTCCTTATTGTTATGTTATATCCAAGTGGTGAAGAAATGAGGTTTGCCCTGCTTCCGTTTGGGAGATGCACATCAATAATATTTCCTTCAGCAGATTCATTTGTTTGGTATAATTTTAATTTATTGACAAATTTATTTAATTCAGCCATTGTATTTATTTTATAATTTAATTTTATTTCTCCAAATTTAGAGTTATATACAAAAATATTGCTGGTGTTGTTTATCATTATATCTTCAATATCCTTATCTGTTAATAAATTAGAAATAGGATCTAAATTATTAATGTCTTCATAAATTGCATTTATTGTTTCATTATCTAAGCTGGGCTCAATGGTTTTGCCGATTATTTTAATACGCTCTAACTTTTCTTTTTCATTAATATTGACAAATTGTCCTTTTAGTTTATTTAAAATTGCAGTTTTAATAAACTCTATTTCAGCCATATTATCATAAAATTAATAAATTAATATTTTAAATATAATTATTAAAACATTTATCTTTATTAAAAGAGCAGATTAAAAAATAAATTTTACAAAATAAACAAAGTTATAAAAATATTACATTGTATAATATATTATAATTATTTACGAATATTCCTAATTTTTTATTAAATTTAATTTAGTGCAACAAAACAAATTAATATCTTATAAATGTCTGTGATATTATGAAAATAGAAACAATTGCCAATAATGATAAAATTTTTAATTTTATATTAAAAGACATAAATCATAATTTTGCCAATAGCCTTAGAAGAACAGCAATAAATAATACAGCTGTTTTTGCAATTGATACAGTTACTTTTTATACTAATACAAGTTCAATGTTCGATGAATTTATTGCGCACAGAATTGGATTAGTGCCTATAATTACACCAAAAAAAGGATATAATAAAGATGATGAAATTTTATTTACATTAGAAGCATTTGGACCAAAAACAATATATTCTTCAGAATTAAAATCAACTGATAAAAATATAAATGTTGCAAATCCAAACATACCAATATTAAAATTAGCTGAAAATCAAGAAATCAGATTAGATGGAAAGGCAGTTATGAATTCAGCATTAAAACATGCCAAGTTTCAGCCAGGGCTTGTCACTTACGAAGAAATTAATGAATCCACATTTAAGTTTTATGTAGAAACATTTGGTCAAATGCCACCAAAAGAAATTATTATAAACGCATCCACGAAACTAGCAGAAGAAATAAAAGAAATCAAAAGCAGCATATAATAAGTAAATATTTGATGAAATTGAAATGCGGGAGTGGCAGAGCATGGCCAAATGCGCAGGACTAAGGCTCTTGAATTAATGTTTAGAAATTCTGTGTCTTAGAGACTACGTGAGTTCGAATCTCACCTCCCGCAAAAATATAATAAATTGATTTTATGACAACAAATATCAAAAAAATAAAATACAATATTAATAATAATGTAGAAAACAATACAGTAAAAGAGTGGTTTAATATAATACATTCTAAAATTGATATCAACAAAGCAGCAGATAATACAAGCTTAAATATGAATTTATTAAAATTATTAAATAAAAGAAAACATATAAAAGTAAATCTGTGGAAAATAAATAAATATTCAAAAGAAGATGACAATTTAATAATACCTGGTAAGGTATTGGGCGTCGGAAATCTTGATCATAAATTAAATATATGTGCTATTGACTTTTCAAAATCAGCATTAGAACAAATAAAAAATTCAAAGTCGAATATTATTAAGATTGATCAGATAATTAATAAAAATAATCTTAAAATTATTATTTAAATATAAATATTTGAAGTGTTTTAATATGCATTTAAATCTGGATAAAAATTATGATGTTTATGATGCCCAAAAAGAAATACTTGGGAGACTCGGAAGCATTGTTGCAAAAGAACTATTAAATGGAAAAAATATTGTAATAATAAATGCTGAAAAAGCACTAATAACCGGAAGCAAAAAAGACATTATAAAAAAATATAGAACACGGTTAAATTTGATTGAAAAAGCAAATCCAACCCACTCTGCTTATTGGTCGCGAAGACCAGATTTATTGGTAAAAAGAGTAATAAGGGGCATGTTGCCTTATAGAAAGCCAAGTGGAAAAGCAGCATATAGAAGACTAAATGTTTTTATAGGTGTTCCAGAACACATAAATACAACGAATATTATAAAATTAAATATTAAAGATGCAAGAAAAATTTTTGTAAGAACATTGTCAATAAATGATCTATCTAATTTACTAGGATATAATAATAAATAATGAATGATGCCTTATGCAAGAAAAAGAGCAGGAAACTAAAAGCATTCCCAAAAAAAGAGGAAGAAAGCCAAAAACATTGCTGCAAGCAGAGTCGAATAATGAAAAGCAGGCTGGGAAAAAACATAAAGCAAGCAGCATTAAAAATATCATTGCCACAAGCAAAAGAAAAAGAGCAATTGCAAGAGCATATATTTCAAAAGGCAATGGAACAATCCTGATTAACAATAAAAATATTGACTTAATTGAGCCAAAAGAAATGAAAGGCATTATTTTAGAGCCTTTTTCTATTTCGCCAACAATGAATCAGGCATTAAAGTCAATAAATATTAAAATAAATGTTATTGGCGGTGGATTAAGTTCGCAAGCGCAAGCATCAAGGAATTCAATTGCAAAAGCATTAATACAATTTATTAACAATGATTCAGTTAAAAAAGAACTGGCTAATTACAGGTATATGATAGTCGATGATCCAAGAAGGGTGGAATCAAAGAAATTCAAAGGACCAAAAGCAAGGGCAAGATTCCAAACATCCTACAGATAATCAAGAAAAATCCGAAAAATAATTAATAAATTCAAAAATAAGATGTAATTTTAGAAAAAATCTTTACTTAAAACAATAATAAAAGAATATTTAAAAAGTGATTGAAATGATAATGCCTGTCAGATGTTTTTCATGCGGACAAGTGGTTGCAGATAAATGGGAAGAATATGACAAAAGAGTTAACAAAGATCATGAAGATGCATCAAAAGTCTTGGACGAACTCGGATTTAAAAGATATTGCTGCAGAAGAATGTTTCTTGGAAATATAGAACTTATTGATGAATTTATAAATTTAGGTAGAAAATAAATAATAGTAATACAAATAAATTATTGCTATAATATAATTAAATATTTAAAAAGAGCTAAAATCAATATTATAACTTTCTTGCTTTCTGCACATCATCAAATAAATCTAATATTGAAATTAATCTAATCAAAGATTATCAGCTCATTAAAAGTGATAAACATGGATGAAGAATTTCTTGCAAATCAAAATGAATATTTAGAGGCAGGCATTCACATAGCAACAAAAGTAAAAAGACCTGGAATGGAAAAATTTATATACAAAGTCAGAGAAGATGGATTGTACCTGCTGGACTTAAAGACAATTGATTCAAGAATCAGGGTCGCTAGCAAGATGATTTCCAGGTATGAGCCAAAAGACATTTTGGTAATTGCTTCTAGAATTTATGCAATAACTGCTGCTGAAAAATTTAGTGAAATAACAAACGCCAGATTCATTAAAAAAAGAGTAGCTCCAGGAATATTTACTGATCCCAACAAGCAAGGTTTTATTGAGCCGAAACTTGTAATTATAAGCGATTCAAGAAATGAAAAGCAGGCAATAAAAGAAGCAAATACCAAGAATATACCAGTCATTGCATTATGCGATACAGACAATTCAACAAAGTTTATTGATTTAGTCATCCCTGTTAATAACAAGGGAAGAAAGGCATTGGCATTCACATATTATTTATTGTCAAGAGAGGTAATGAAATTAAGGGGGCAAATCAAGTCAAATGAGGAATTTAAATATTCTGTCTATGATTTTGAAGCCCAATTGCAGACAGATCAAACAGACCAGAAGCACCAGAAGCCAAAATATGAAACCCCAAGACAGTTCATCAAGCATCCTATTCCAGAGCAAAACAAGAATGAAATTGTTGAGCAGAAGCAATCCAGCATTGAAAAAGCTCCAAAAAATGAAATACAAATAGAACATAAAATCAAAGCCAAAGAAGTCGAGGATGACAAGGAAAAAACAAAAGAAAACCTAAAAAAACAAGAAAAAGAGTCTGAAAAGCATCAAATAGAGAATAATAAAAAAGAAGAAGATACCAAATAAGCTGGGATTTTTTATGATTCAAAACATAAAATTTATCCATTGTGCTCTTCCTGATATTGATTTTAATGAAATTTCAATTAAGCAGAAAATAAAAATTAAAGCCAATAATAAAATTAAAACAATTTCATGCATGCCATTTGCAGTTGAAATAAAATCAAAAAACACCAAGGATATAAATAAACAGATAGCAAAGATAAATATTCAAAAAAATATTGCTCTTTTTTTCACAAAATCGAAATTTTTTATTTTTATCAATAAGCATATAATTGAATTTAATATCAAGGCCAATAAAAAAAATACTGATCAGTTCAATCCAAATAATGCAATTATTATTAATAACGGCCTTGATGCAGCAAAATGCATAAGGCTTAAGCAGTTTCCTATTTTAAGTGACATCAATAAAATAAATCTTATTGAAGAACAGCTGAAAGTTGTAATGTTTCTTACCAATTCAAAAAACATTGCACAGCTTGCTCTTGCTCCGATTGTATATGTTGTATAATTCAAAAACATTGATTAGATATTATGAAAAATCAAACTTCTTCAAGAAAATTAGAGCACATAAAAATTGCATTAAAAAAAAACACGCAATTTAAAATCACCAACCAATTCGAAAATATTGAACTTATCCCAAATAAAGCAGTTGGCAAAAGAGTTTCAGAGCATAATATTGATTTATCAACTATTTTTTTAAATAAAAAAATCAATGCACCAATATTCATATCAGGAATGACTGGAGGGCATGAGAAAACATTTAAAATAAATTTAAATATTGCAGAGGCAGCCCATGAATTGAATATCCCAATGGGCCTGGGAAGCCAGAGAGCAATGATAGAGCACAAAGAACTTACATATACATATAATGTTAAGAAATATTATGATGTCATCCTGCTTGGAAATATAGGTGCTGCGCAGCTTGTTAAATATAAATCAAAAGCAATAAAGCAAATGCTTGAAGATGTTGATGCAGACGCATTGTGCATACATACAAATCCTGCCCAGGAAATTGTTCAGCCAGAAGGCAATTTAAATTTCAAGAATGCATTCAATAACATCAAATCCATTGCTGATAATCTAGACTATAAAATAATATTAAAAGAAGTTGGAAATGGAATCTCAAAAGAAGTTGCCAAGAAAATGAATTCAACAAATATTTATGGCATTGATACTGGCGGAGCAGGCGGAACAAACTGGGTTGCAATTGAATTATTTAGGACATCTACTTCAAACTTTGATATTATCAGGGAATGGGGAATACCAACAGCACAGTCATTGATAGAAACAAGATATGCATTCAATAAATTCGTAACAGCAACAGGGGGTATAAGAAGTGGATTAGATGTTGTCAAGGCAATATCTCTCGGAGCTAATGCATGCGGAATAGCAATGCCTATTCTAAATGCCCAAAAATTCGGCAGCAATGGAATTATTAAGTACTTAAATTTAATTGTCAAGCAAATAAAAAATGAAATGATTAAACTTAATTGCAGTAATATACAGGATCTAAGGTCATTACAATTCAATATAAAGAACCCACTTAAAAATATTTTAGAACAAAGAAAAATAAATATAAATCTTTTTCAAAAAAAGAGGAGTAATTTTAAAAAATAAAATAAGCAAAACTATTTATATCAAAAAAGATATAAAAATAAATTGAAAATAAATAAAGCTTTAAATAATTATGCAATAAAGAAATATTAAGGTTAACAATTAAAAAAACATTAATCAATAAAAAATAAAATTTATAATAAAATAAATTTTAACAGGTTGGGAAATGGTTAATGGTAAAATGCCAATAAATAATTTAGATTCCAATTCAACCTCTATCCTCTCCCATACAAACCTTTTAACCAATAAAAATCCAAGAATTCAAATCCTGTCTATTGGTTCTATGTTCAGTGGAACCAAAGTATTTAGCAAAGACGCACTTGTAGGTCTAAATGAAGTTCTGATTGAAAAAAAAATAAATAACGATAATCCAGATATTCTTATACTGAATGGTGGAATATTGCCTTATGGCGCACTGCTGCCTTATCTTCCAAAAATTTCAGCCCCAAGAAGATGGGATAAAATTCTGTCATTATCTGATAATATAAAATATATTAGTGATGCTTCAGAAATAATCAAGGTTCATTTAAACAGAATTTTCAATACTCTTGATAAAAATACAAAAGTCGTTTATGTTCTTGGCGATGAAGATAAATTAAATATAAGCGATATTGCAAGAAGCTTAAACTCAAAATTTAATTACAGCCCTGAATTCATAAATGAGTTATATTTAGAATTTCAAGATATGATAGAATCAAGAAAGGAAATTATAAAAATAACGAATGCTGCTGTTAAAAAAATTGATAAAATCCTTAAAATACTGAAAAATAATAAAAAAAAGGATTACTCAAAAAAAATAAATGAATTTGAAAGTAAAAATGAGAAGAACCACCAGGAATTAATAAAAATACAGCAAGAAACAAAAGAATTAAATGAACTAAAGACACAATTATATGACTTATACTTGTTAAGTTTTAATTTGTTTGATGTCAAGAAATTGAAAAAACTTAAATTAGAAACAAAAGACCAGCTCAAGAAAACAATGGATGAAATCAACAAAGCAAAAGACCCGCTTTCCAATGAGTATAAAAAATTAGAGCAGCTTGGGAAAAAATTATCAAATAAGCTAAGAGCAATAGATATTATAAAAAGTGAATTAAAAAATGCAATTGAATCCCAAGAACTAGCAATTGATTCAAAGCGCATTGATACTTTTACTGGAAATATTCCAATAGAACCCCAATCAGCAAAAATGATTGAAAATCTAAGTCATAATTTTTATTATTATATCCTGAATTCTGCATTTGGAAGGAAAAGGCAAATTGAAATAATTGGAAAAAATAACTTAAATTTATTGTCTTTTTCAAAAAATAACTTAAATTTAAATACCTTAATTACCAATAACCCGACAAATACTTCAAACAATTTTAAAATTAATGCAAATTCATCAATAAATATCACAATAGGTAATTTATCAAAATCTTTTGCATTAGAGCCTAATCTGGCTATTGCTGGCCATACTACAACAAATTCATTTACAATAATCCCATCGCAAAATAATTCAGATAAAAATATAGCTGTATTGTGCTCTGGCCCTCTTGTAGACTCTAAAAAAGTTTTTGAGTTATGGAACCAAAAATTAAAAACAGAGCTGACAAGCGCCTTTGAAAAATCCAGATTATTCTCAGGAATAACTATTATAGAATATGACGGAACTAGTTTTTCTTCTGATGTAATAAAATTTGACTATTTGATAAATAAAGCAAATCAAAGGTATGAAAGCAAAAAAGAAAAAGAGGCATTGGAAGTCCTAAAAGAAAAATTAAGAACAGTTAAAAATCCAGACAATAACACAAATCATAAATTTAGGGAGGAAAAAATAGAAAAACTAACAAATTCAAATAAATTGGCCTCAGAAATAAGGGACAAGGATCTTGAATATATCAACCTAGATAATTTTAACAATGAGAATAAAATAATAAATACTCAAAAATTAACAATTGCAAGCATCAGTGACATACATTTTGGCAGCGGCGAAACAAATATGGATATTTTAAAGGCATGCGTGAAGGATATTGCAGCAAATCCACCGAATGTACTGATACTCAATGGCGATATTATTGAAGGAAATCTTAATAATTATATGAATGTCCTAAAAGAATACAAGAAACCAGAAATAATCAATGAATTTGAAACCTGGCTTAAAAATACCAAAAAGTTAAAAGAACAGCAAATTTTAGAGCATATTAATGCATTTTATAAACAATATATCAATAATATGCCAATACAGAATATTGATGCCCAGGTTGAGCCATTATTAAAAATATTATCACCTGCTATTGATAAAATAGTTGAAAGCAAAGGTCATATCATTATTACAAGTGGAAACCATTATAATAAAACTTATAAAGACAATAAATTAGATGAGGCAGAAAAGCTAGCAGGCGCATTAAAATTATACATTAATGGAAAAACAAAAGATTTTGAAAATGTCAAGGTAATCCATGGGGCAAGCGACGGAACAGGAATATTTTCAATTAATGACAGAATCAAAATTCTAGTTTCTCATGATTTAGGAAAAGATATTTCATCAATTTCAGATAAATTAAGAAAGAAAAATTCAGAAGCTCAAATTAGTATAGGATCCCATAGGCATCAAATGTGGCAAGGCGATACTACTGATACCAGCATTGATGTTACTCCATCAATAACTTCAGTCGAAGAAAATTCATTTCTGCAATCTACAAAAGACCCAATAGGAAAAATAAACGGATATGTATATTCAGAATACGAATTTGATGAAAATAAAGTCATTAGGCATAAATCTTTTCCAAAACTGAATAATTATTTTAATAAATTAAGAACAGAAAATTTATTCGAAGAATTTTTATCCAAAAAAACAAATTTAGATATAAATAAAAATGAAGAAAAAAGTGATAAGCAAAAAAATAAGATTCGAAATTAGGTTTAAAAATGTATTTCAAAACCACTTCAAATATTGCAAATTTATTAAGAACGAAATCCGAAGAATTCGGTCTTAGAAACTATAATCCATCTTCATTTGAAATTGACATTGCTACAATACTAAAAAAATACAATATAAACTTTAATTTCAATCAGCAGTTAATCCATCAGACAACTGAAAATAGTAGAGCATTTAATATGCCAAACTCTATTAATATAAAAAATAATTTTATTTCTACAAACATAAAAATAAACAATAAAGAAGAAATTTTCAGGCCAGATTTCATTATAAATGATCTTAACATTGATAATAAAACTCTTTTGCTTGAACCTCATGGAAAACAGTATTTTAGCGATAAAAAAATATTAAAATACAAAAACTTTATGGATTTCTTTAAAGATGAATATTATGTTGTATTAATAACAGACGCCAGCCCCAAAATTTTAAAAAATAAATTAAATAAGCTGAATTTAAAATTTTATAATATCTGCGATGAAGTAATATTTTCAGAAAAAAATTTAGCAGAATTTGAAAGAAGGATTATAAAAATAAAAAATTCAGAAAGTATGCAAAAGCAGAAACAAACAAACCATAGTGCCAATAATTTTATTATGGCTAGTAAAAATTATTGAAAATTAAATATTTAAATCTATTTTTGTCCAAATATCAGATAACCAGTATGCCATACCCCTTTTGTTGAAGGCCTTATTCCAATATCCCTAATTAATATATCTCTCATTATCACTTCAAATGCATTAATATTTTTAAATTTATATTTTTCAAGTTTGTCAAAGAATTTTTTTAATTGCTCTATATGCAATACATAGCCTGCAATGTAACCTCCATCTTTCAATGCCTTATATGCATTTTTAACTGCCTTTTCAGCATTTGGCAAATCCAAAGTTACTACATCAATGTTTTTTTCAAATATT
Source organism: Microcaldota archaeon (assembly GCA_021848125.1). Lineage (GTDB taxonomy): Archaea > Micrarchaeota > Micrarchaeia > Micrarchaeales > Micrarchaeaceae > JAJZMY01. The sequence continues at coordinate 26,821 of JAJZMY010000004.1, read as the reverse complement.
TTTTTACTTATGTCCTTATTTCTTATTATAAGATTATCAAGATTTTCAATTATTTTGTTGTGCTCTGCTATTTTTATAAAGTCTGGCTTTAATTCATAAGAATACACTTGTTTGCAGATTTTAGCCATGCTTATTGCCAGCCAACCGCTCCCAGTTCCTGCATCAACACAAACACTATTTTTATTTATTCCTGTATATGCTATTATTATTCCTATGTCTTTTGGCAAAATTACCTGTGGGCCTCTTTTTAATTTTTTATAATGTGGGGGTATAAACATTTGATCAAGCATTGCTATTATTTATTATTTATTTTTGTATTTTTTAATTTTTCTGTTTAATCATTAAACAATTATGATTATTAAAAATAATGAATCTGTTTTCATTTACTTTATTATCTGCAAAAAAAACAATTCCAGCAAACTATAAATATTACAATAGCACTTACTATTATTGGATAAAATGAGTGAAGTTGAAAAAGAGGGTTTGAAAAAAAATTTATTCTGGCTTTACTCAGAGGCAAAAGAAATGTATGAGGAGCATCTTCAAAAATCAGGCAATAAAAGCATACTTGAAGATGCAAAAGAACCAATACAGATAAAGGAAACAACAGCACAAGCTCAGGCAACTGCCAGCTTAAAGACATTTTTGAGAATATAAAGCCAAAAAAGCAAGAATAAATTAAAATGTTCTATATTTATAACTAATGTCAATGATTCTAATTTGTCACTCCCTCATTAATATTGAATAAATCTTGTCAACATAGTCCATAAATTTTTCATCTCTTTTGTTTCTCGGATAATTTAGATCTATTTCAAGGATTTGTTTTATTTTTGATGGTTTGTCAGATAAAATAACAACTTTATTTGAAAGAGTCACTACTTCTTCAACATTATGGGATACAAGAAGCACTAAATTTACAGATATGTTTTTTTGCCTTAGCATATGCAAAACATCAGTTCTGAGAGTATCTGCTGTTAATTGGTCTAAAGCACTGAATGGTTCATCCATTAATAAAATATTCGGGTTTGAAATCAATGCCCTGGCAATTCCTATTCTTTGTTTCATACCACCGCTTAAAATATTAGGATAAAGATTTGCAAAATGGTCCAATTGCAATTTATTTAATAAGTTTTTTGCTTTTTTTGCCCTTTCATCATCGCTCATTTTAAATCTAGATAATCCAAGTTTTATATTTTCTATATTTGTAAGCCATGGCAGTAAAGCAAAATCCTGAAATACAAAAGATATGTTTGAAATAGGTTCTTTTATCATTCTATTTTTATATATTATAGTTCCATTTGTCGGCTTTACCAGACCAGCAATAATGCGCAGCAGTGTGCTTTTTCCGCATCCTGACGGCCCTATTATTGAAATAAATTCATTTTTTTTACAGCTAAATGAAATATTATCCAGGATTTTGGATTCATTAATAATCAAACTAATATTATTTATTTTTAAAATATCCATATTATCATTTTTAGGTATATATTTCTGAAATTTTTTTATAATATTTTTTCCATAGAAATGTATTTATCAGTATTATCATAATTGTTAAATTTATTAAGGCAATTGACATTAATAATAAATTTCCATGTGATCCGGAAGACAAAGCAGTATCTAAAAGTTTTCCAATGCCTATATTAACCTGCGTTACTACCTGTGTTCCATTTATGCCTGTTTTTGTGAAATATTCCGCAACAATGCTGGCATTCCATTCAGCAGCAATTGCTGTAACAGCACCAGTTATAAATCCAGGTATTATTGCCTTTAGATATATTTTTTTAAATGCTTGAATTCCCCTAATATTAAAAATTGATTTTACTTCAAATATTTGTTTTTCAAGTGTTTTTGAGCTTGCCATTATGCTGAAAATTACATACCATATGCCGCTAATAAAAAATATTAGAAACGCAACAATATTTCCATTGTTTTTGAAATACAAGACTATTATTGGCAATAATATCGTTGCTGGTATCGATGCCAAAATCTGAAAACCTGATAAAAATTTATTGCTGTTTTTTGATATAAAAATTAAATAAATTGACAAAGGAACTGCAATTAATGATATTATTAAAAATGTTATCCAGACTCTTGTAAATGAATAAACCAGTGAAATGAGCGACAAATATTCATAATTAGACACTTGTATTAAAAATTTAGGATATGTTAGATATATAAAAATTATTAAAATAAAAAATGCAGATATAAAAATAAAAATCAATAATGCTCTAAATATTCTTGCCCGTTGCTTTATTTTTGAATTAAATCTAACTAAATACAAATTTAAGTTATTAAATAAAGTAAATAAATAATTATTTTTATAACTTTTTCTAACTGCTAATTTATTGTCTCTTGTTTTATATTTTTGATTTAATTTATTGCTTTTAATATTTTTCCTGTTTTTAATCTTGCTTCTTGAAATCAGAAAAGGGGCTGCAAATAATTCATATAATTTTGATAATCTTGGCCTCTGCTGTTTATCATCTTTAAATTTATTAAAATAATTTTCCAGAGGAATAAAAAACAAAAATCTTGTGAAAATAACAAAAATTATTAGAACAAATATACCTATTAAATAATATAATAAATTGCCTGAATAGCCTAAGTTTATCAGTTCAACGCCAATGCCATATTTTACAGAATACATGCTATTTCCTGTTGAAAATATTTCGCTTGTAATAAGGTAGAATAGCCCTATTGACCATGAAAGCACTGATTGCTCCATTATTCTTGGCATTGAAGATGGAATATATATTTTTTTTAATCTTTGGAATAAATTCATTTTATAAATTTCTGCAAGCTCTAAAAACTCGTTCGGCAGCACTTTTATTGCCTCATAAACAGCGAATGAAATATTCCATACCATGCTTGTAAAAATCAAAAAAATAACAGCAATGTTTACTCCAATATCTCCTCTTACTAGACTTAATACAATAATGATCACAAATGGAAAGAATGCAAGTATTGGAAGTGTCTGAAAAATATCCAGAATTGGAAGAATAATTTTTTCAGCAAATTTTGATCTTGCTGCTGCAATTCCAATAAATAAACTAAATATTATTGAAAGTCCCAATGCAATAAACATTCTAATCCATGAAAATGATGTATTTACTAAAAGAGTTAATATTAAATTAATAATCTGATTCATAAATAGAATTAAATAATTATATTATTAAAAACTTTTTAAAATACTTTTTTATACTTTATATCCTAATTTGATAATAAAAGAGTTATAATGAGTTAAATGAATAATATTTTAGTTATTGCTGAAAAACCTAGCGTTGCATTAAGAATAGCCACTGCATTTGGAAATGGAAAATTTGAAAGAAAGATAAACAAGAATATCAGTTATTATGAAATTAATAAAACAGATAAGAAAATGTATGTTGTGGCTGCTGTGGGACATTTATTTACAATAATTGGGAAACATAAAAATTTTCCAGTTCTTGATGTTGAATGGGCCCCGGCATATAACACCAGATCAAGAGAATACACTAAAAATTATCTCGATGTTATTGTTGATATTGCAAAAAAATGCAATTTTTTTATAAATGCGTGCGATTATGATATTGAAGGGACTGTAATAGGCACAAATATAATAAAAACAATAAATAAAAATTTAAAGAATTCGAAAAGAATGAAATTTTCAACAACAACAAACGAAGACATTATAAAAGCATACAATAATTTAATGGATTTGGATATTAATAATTTTTATGCTGGCGAAGCAAGACATATGCTTGATTGGCTATGGGGTATAAATTTAAGCATTGCATTGACAAGATCTGTTTATAATTCTAACTTCAGTAAAAATACATTGAGCATTGGCCGTGTTCAGGGTCCGAGTCTTGGATTATTAACAAATAGAGAATTTGAAATATCTAATTTTATTCCAAAGCCTTTTTGGAAAATAAGCATAATAATAAAAAACACTGAATTTATAAATACAAGAAATCAGATATTTGATGAAAAACTTGCAAAACATGCTTATGATGAGACAAATAATAATAAAGATAATGGAAATATTAAAGATATTGAACAAACAAAGAAGCAAATAATTTCAAATCCTCCATTCGATCTGACTGCATTGCAATTGGAGGCAAGCAAGATTTTGCATATGGATCCATCAAGAACATTAAGTATTGCGCAATCTTTGTATGAACAGTCTTTTATATCTTATCCAAGAACATCTTCACAGAAATTGCCAGCATCTTTGGATTTGCCAAAAATAATTGAATCTTTATCAAGGATTAAAGAATATGAAAATTTAGCAAAAAGCCTTTTGAAGGAAAAAAAATTCAAGCCAATTGAAGGCAAGAAAGAGGATGAAGCACATCCATCAATTTATCCAACAGGTGAAAAGCCAAATAATCTTGATAATGAGCAGACTAAGTTGTTTGATTTGATAACAAGGAGATTTTTAGCATGTTTTGCAGATCCAATGGAAATTAACAGAACAAGAATAATTGCAGTTTTTGGAAATGAAAAATATGCAGCAGCCGGAAACCAAATTGCAAAAAAAGGATGGACAGAGTTTTATACTTTTTATAAACCTGATGAACTAATATTGCAAGGTTTTGAAAAAAATGAAAAAGTAAGTGCATTAAAAATTAATTCCCTAAAATCAATGACACAGCCACCAAAAAGATATTCAAAAGCAACTTTAATTGCTGAATTGGAAAAGCACAATCTCGGAACAAAAGCAACAAGAGCAGGAATTATTGACACTTTATTTAAAAGAAATTATATTGAAGGGACTAATATTACTGTTACAAAATTTGGGATAAGCATCTACAACACCTTGGAAAAATACTGCAGAATGATTGTTGATGAGGATACAACAAGAAGGCTTGAAACAGACATGGATTTAATATCAAGAGGCAAGAAAGAGGAACAGGAAGTAATTAATGAAGGAAAAAAAATATTATTAGAAGCTTTGGATTCATTTGAAAAAAACAAGCAAGGAATTTCACAGGAATTAAGAACTGCATTAAACCAGTCGCAAATCATAATTTTGGGAAAATGCCCAAAAGACCAAGGCAATTTAGTAATTAAAAAATCAAAGGCCGGAAAATTATTTGTAGGGTGCGATAATTACCCTAATTGCACAAATACCTACCCATTGCCAGGTAATTCAAAAATTATTCCCACTCAAAAAGTATGCGAATATTGCCACACGCCAATAATAAAAGTGATTAGGTTCAAAAAAATCTTTGAAATGGATCTTGATCCAAACTGCCAGACCAAAAAAGACTGGTATAACAAATCCACACAAGCCAGTGGCGCATCATCACATATAGACTCCAAAAATATACAGAAATCAGAAAGCAAATCTTATATAGTGGATGAAGGCAGTAAAAAAAATAATTATACTGAAAATAAAGATGTGGATAATGCGCTACATAAAAGCAACGAAGTTTATTATAAAAAACCAAAAGAAAAATATCATAAAAAAATAAGTAAGAATAAAGCTAAAAAACAATCCTAGAATTTTCTTATAAAATTATATTATTTATTGCTTATTGCCTTTTGTATTTTTTCTTTTGCTTCTTTTACATCTCCAAAATCAGTTATCTTAACCCATTTATTAGGTTCTAGTTCTTTGTAATGCGCAAAAAAATGAATTATTTTATTTTTTATTGCATCCTGAACATCTGTTATGTCCCTGATATTTGAAAATAATGGATCAACCTTGTCTTTAGGCACTGCAATAACTTTTTCATCTACACCTTCTTCATCTTCCATGTGCGCTATCCCAATAGGTCTTACTTCAATAATTGTTCCAGGCACAAATGGCTGGTTGCTGATAACAAGAACATCTATTGGATCTCCATCCTCGCTTTTAGTATTTGGGACAAAGCCGTAATTAAAAGGATAAACCATTGAAGTGTATAAAATTCTATCAACTCTTAGTACTTCCTGTTCTTCATCAAATTCATATTTTATATTGGAACCTAATGGAATTTCAATAAAAACATTTACACTATCTGGTGCATTCTTTCCATAATTTATTTTCATAAACCCACTATATCTTATTATTTTTTTACATTAATCTATTTATATTTTTTTAAAATATCGATAAAAATCTAATATCTATTTATATTTAATTAAATAATTAATTATATTATTGCCAGGATGGCAGAGTCCGGTAATGCGCACGCCTGGAAAATATCCTGTCAGCGTGTGACCTCACGGTCATTTGGGTTCAAATGTTTTTATACTGAAAATCCCAATCCTGGCGTATAACAATATTTATGATGCTATGACTCTCAGAGAAGATCTTATATTAGCTTTGAAAAATCCAAAGCAAGCAATAAAAGTTATAAAAGAAATGCGCCAAAGAGTAAAATTTTACTCTCACTTTCAAGAAATTTTTTTTGATCAAAGCTATTACTGGCTTTGGAGTCAAATAAAACCACATACAATACTTCTAGATATTGGCGCTTTTATTGGTGATACAACAGTATATTTTGCAATGCATCCAAATATTGACAAAATAATTGCTTTTGAACCTCATGAGAAAACATTCAAATTTAGATAAATTACCCCTAAATATCAAGAAAAAGATAAAAATAGAAAATATAGCAATTACTGATAAAAACGGTTTTGTTGGATTAAGCGAAAATAGTATAACAGGATTTAATAAGGTTGTGGGGGGGAGCAAAATAATTGCAACAAGCCTAAACACACAATTAAAAAAACTTAATATTATAAGATCTAGAATAGCAATAAAATGTGATACAGAAGGTTCTGAATATAAAATCTTTGCTAATTCTAATTTAAAAAATGTATATGCAGTTCAAATAGAATTTCATAATAGCTATAAAGATCTAGTTAAAAAATTCACTAAATTAAATTTTGATGTTAATATTAGTGGACAAAATTTAGGTTATTTGTATGCTAAAAAATAATTCTATTAATTTAATATTAAATAATATTAAATAATTTTAATTAATATTAAAAATATGGAAAAGCAGATATTTAAGAAAAGGGAACTTAAAAAATATAAAATAGAACTAGCAGATTCCCACTGTCATTTGGATGCATTGGAAAATAAAAATTTCAGCGAATTTATTTCTTATGGTGTCTTAACAATAATTACAAATGGCACGGATACAAAGTCAAATATAGAGACATTAAATATAAGTGATAATAAGCATATTTTTGCTGCCCTGGGGATAGATCCATCAACAGCATTAAATATTAGTGATAAGGAATTAATCTTTAATATTGAATTAATAAAAAATAACAATAAAAAAATAGTTAGTATTGGCGAAATTGGATTAGATTTTAAAATAGCAGTAAATGAAAATGATAAAAATAAGCAGAAATATGTTTTTGAAAAAATGCTGGACCTTGCTAATGAACTAAATTTACCAGTTTCAATACATTCAAGAAATTCAATTGATGAGGTAATTAAAATATTAAAGTCTAAAAATATTAAAAAAGTTCATTTTCATTTTTTTGAAGGAGATTTAAGCTATTTGGAATATATAAAACAAAATAATTATTTAATTTCAATACCTCCATTTAGTTCTAGTAAAAGAGATAAAGTAATAAAAGAGATACCAATGCAAAACATAATGGTTGAGAGCGATGCACCTGCAGCCGGAAACACGCCAATTGATGTAGAAAAAGCAATAGCAATAATTTCAAAGATAAAGCAGATTGAATTCGAAAAAACTGCAGAGATAATTACAAATAATACAAAAATGTTTTTTAATATTAAAAATAAAACTAATTTAAATATAATGCGCAAATAATATTGTATTTTATTTTGATGGGCTCGTAGCTCAGCTTGGATAGAGCAATAGCCTTCTAAGCTAAAGGTCGCGGGTTCAAAATAAACTTTTAGGAAAAGTAATAGAGATTATGAAAATCCCGCCGAGCCCGCTTATTTTATTAATTATTGATAATATTAATAAATTTTGCATTTGATAAAATAAATATATGATGAGAATCTATTCTGATTTTAATGATGATGATCTTGAGTACTGATAAACAACAAATAATATCCAGAGATTCAATAAAAAAATTATTAGAAGATAAAAAAGATATTATTTTAAGCGATAAGGCGATAGATGAAATTATAAAAATTTTAGAAGAAAAAGCAAGCAGCATTTCAAAATATGCTGTAAACAGAGCAAAAAATAAAAATAGGTCAATGATACTAAAAGAAGATATTGAATCCTATATGCTAGAATCTGGTGATTAAATCAAATTAATAATTTCACGACAAGAAAATAAAGTAAAAATTGAATATAATGAAAAAAATGACGTAAAAATTAAATTATTTGAAACAATAAACAACAATGTACTTGAAACAGAATTTAATGAAAATGGAGAAATATTAAAAACAGCATTTTTTAAACATCAAAATATTGATGAATTAATCAATGCATTCCTTAATTCTTTTGATGAGAGATTAATAGAAAAACAAGAAAAAAATTATGAAAATATAGAATTCAGAAAATCATGCCCAAAATGCAATTATAAACCATTATCAAGATATATTGAAATTAATAAAAATAAAATTCCAATAATTCCTATTTATATATGTAAAAATTGCAATGAAAAAAGTTATTTTTTAACTAATGAATACCTTAAATATCTTGTTTATAATAATAAAAATTTGTTTAATGATAATGAATTAAAAGAATTAGAAAAAAATGAGGAAAAATTTATCATGGAGCTTAAAGAATATATTTCAAGAATATTTGCTTCTAAAAAAATAAATAGGATCAAATAACAAATCAATCAATTTATTTAATTAACAATATATTTAAATTTAATTATTGAGATATTAATAATAAAATTAATTATATTAAGTGATGTTATGGCAGTATTATTATCTGATTTATATGGAAAAGAAATTATAACAACAACAGGCAAAAAACTTGGTAAAGTTGAAGATATGATCCTTGATTTCGAAGAAGGAGTAGTTCACAGTCTTTTATTGACAAAAATTGATAATATCATAAGAAGCACCAAAACACCAGATATGATTGCAAAAAATAGTGTAAATTATTCCAGGGTTAAAAGCGTTTCGGAAACAATTATTGTTAGTATAAATAAATAATATTTAATTGCAATTGCCTTGTTTTTTATTTTTTGATTTTAACTTTTTAAATCAATATATTTTAAAGTATCTGTTGTTCCAAATTTATTTGGTGTTCCAGATACAATTATAAATTTATTTATTTTATTTTGAATTGCAACTTTTTTTACATTATTTATCATTTCATTTATGCTATTATATTTTTCAATTGGAAAGGCTCTAACACCATATAATATTGCCAATTTATTTCTAATTTTTTTGGAATTTGTTAAGGCAATAATATTTGAATAAGGTTTTAAAGATGATAATATTTTTGCTGTTGCTCCTGTTTGAGTAGGCGCAAAAATACAGTCTGTTTTAAAATTATGGGCAAGACCAACAGCTGCAAAACTAATTGCCTGATTTATTTTATTGATCTTTGTATTGATTTTATTTATTCTATTGCTGTTTTCTTCACTTTCTATAAATTTTTCAGTATTTTCAATTATTTCATTTAATGTTTGCAATGTTTCTACTGGATATTTCCCAACAGCTGTTTCATTGCTAAGCATAACACAATCAACCCTATCAAATATATTGTTTGCAATATCATTCGCCTCAGCTCTTGTCGGAAAAGAACTATTTATCATACTGCTTAGCAATTGCGTTGCAACAATCACTGGTTTTTGATATTCTTGGCATTTTTTTATAAGATACTGCTGAGTAATTGGTAGCTTTGCAATACCAACATGCAATCCAAGATCTCCTCTTGCAACCATTATTCCATCTGATTCCCTTATGATCCCATCAATATTGTCTATTGCCTCTTTTGTTTCAATTTTTGAAATAATTTCAATATCCCCTGTTATTTTCTTAATCTGCTTAATATTTTTATCAGATTTTACAAAAGAAACAGCAATAAAATCAAAATCATTTTTAACTGCAAATTTTAAAAACTTTAAGTCATTTTTTGTCGGGGGCTCTAAATTTACTTCAGAACCAAATACACTTATGCCTTTCTCAATTTTTACTGTGTGGTCATTAAGTGCCTTTATAATTACTTTTCCATTATATTTGTCTAAAACTAAAAACTTTAATTCGCCATCTCCATAAAAAATTATATTATTTTTCTTAATATTATCAAAAAGATTATAATCCAAATAAATAGTTTTTTCACTATCTTCTTTTATGTTGTCTTCTTTTTTATTAAAACAAATATCAACAATATCGCCTTTTTTTACATTATTGAAATTATTGCTTAATCTTTTTATTCTTATTTTTGGACCAGACAAATCTCCAAGAATTGCTACATCCTTTTTAATTTCTTCTGATATTTTTTCAATTCTGCTTATTGTATTGATTATTTCTTCTTCCTTTGCATGTGAAAAGTTGAATCGTATTATGTCTGAATATCTGATCACATTTTTTAATACGGAATTAAATTTTAATGATGGTCCATTTGTTACTATTACCTTTGTTTTTATCATTTTATCATTTATTATATTTTACTAATTTTATATAAAATTTTATATACTACTAATTATATTTTCATAATGTATTAATTTTAAAGACTTTATTGAGTTTATTAAATTATATTATTTATATTTATGTTAGATGGTGTAGTTAGTGAATGAAAAAATATTTAATAAAGTAAATGATTTAGACATTAAACGATCTGATATTATTTATAAAAATATGAAAGATCAAAATTTTTTGACTGAGTATTACAAATTAAAAATCAATGATATTGTTGAAAAAATAAAGAATTCTGAAATCTCAGGATCATCGCCAACAGATATTTTTATAGGATCTTATGGCTATCCAAAAGTGCTTATAGGGCCATTAGTTTCACTAGACTCTAATAATACTAGCATTCTTGCTAAACCTGAGCTTTGGGCAAATATGAATATTAAAACTATATTAGATATGCGCTCAAAACTTATAAGAGGGATACATGTTTCAAATATATTTGATGTTGAAAAAGGAAAAATACAAGAATATATAAGAGATTTGGCACTTGCGCAAAGTCCTGCATTAACTGAAATGACATTGCTAAAAAAACCACTTATAAGAATCAAATTTGATGATCAGATACAGCCATACGGCCCAACTGCTGAATTTAATAAAATTGAATTATCAAACATAAAGCCAGATAAGGACCTGGAGGCAAAATATTATGATACAGACGCAAATGCAAATATATCAGTTATTGAATTATATAAAAATAAAGTACAGGTTTCAAAAATACAACAGGCTTTGTCTGCTGGTTTATTTGGACTAAAAAACAAAAGAAAATTCGTTCCAACCAGATGGAGCATTACTGCTGTTGATGATATTGTTTCAAAAAATTTAAGAGAAAAAATCAAGGAAAATAATTCAGTTGATGCAATATATGCTTATCACAGCATTGCACTGGACAATCACTGGCTTATATTTTTTATGCCTGGAAATTGGGAATTTGAGTCAATAGAATCATGGTATCCTAAAACAACATGGAATAAAACAAACACTATTTCAATATGTTCATCATATGAAGGCTTTAAAGGACGCTCAACATATGCAGAAATAAGCGGCGGTTATTATGCAGCTAGATTAGCTGTTGCTGAAAAATTAAATAAACTTAATAAGCAAGCAATAGTTCTGATTTTAAGAGAAATACATGAAAATTATTCAGTGCCTGTTGGGGTATGGAATATAAGGGAGCATTTAAGGGAGTCTCTTAAAAAAGAGCCCACAGTGCTGAATAATATTAATGATATTTATAATCTTATATCAAAATATCTAACAGTTCCTGTAAAAAACTGGAAAGAAAACAGCAAGATATTAAAGGGTATTTTAACTCAAAAAAGAATAAATGAATATATTTTATAGTAATATTTGACTTTTTATACAAGATTAACAAAAAAAGCAACATCAAGAAATCCTTTTCTATTTTCTCTATAAGATTATACTACCTAAAGGTTTTTTGAATAAAAGAAAATTCAAGTAATTAATGTAACAAGGGTGATATATAATGAAAGGTGTTACTACAATACAACTCAGGAAATCTGTAGTTGAAGAGCTAAAAAGTATTAAAAAATATCATAGAGAAACATATGATGAAGTCATCTCTGAGTTGATAAAAGTTCTAATAAAAAAAGTCAGTATGATGAGTTTATTTATAAAATACAGTAAGTAAAAATGAAAGAATTATGGGATAACAAATGGGATGAAGTGTGGGAAAATGTTTAGACCAGGAGATGTTATAATTACTAATGTACAATTTACAGATAGTCAGGAGATTAAGATTAGACCTGCAGTTGTTTTATTTGAAGAATTAGGTAATGTTATTATAGCTGGCATAACTAGTAATACTAAAATGAAAGGCATATCTCTTCTTAAAACCGAAGGCGCAATAAAAGATAGTGTTATAAAATTAAATTATATCTTTACTGTTTCTGAAGAACTGGTTTCAAAAGTTCTCTTTCAATTAAGCAAAAAAAGAAACACCTTATCTTTACAGAACTTAATAAGAAACTTAAGCTTTTAGAGATGGCATAAAAATGCATTGCAATTTCTATTGGTTTTTTTACAATACAAAATGTTTAAAATCCAAAAACAATTGAAACAATACTTATTTTATATATCTCAGAAAAATTGAATCAAATAAAACCTGTAATATAGTTTTATTACAATGCAACATATCCTTCTGGCTTCAGTTTAAAGACTAAGTCCTTTATATGTTTTATTTATTTTTTCAATCAATGCTTGTTTTTCATTATGCCGCAAAAAAGAAGCAAGTGCGGCATTTATCTCTAATTTTTTAATTTCATTAAAATTTATTTTGCTTTCTTTGCCCAGTCTATAGATAGTGTCTGTTAATGTATATCCAAACATTCCAGGATCGTCTGAATTTATACTGACAAGAACGTCTTGTTTAAGAAGTTTTTTAATATTTATTTCATTCCTTGATTTAATAAGACCTATAAACATATTCGATTCAGGGCAGGATTCGATTCCAATTATCTTTTCTTTAACAAGTTGGATTAAATCATTATAATGTGCAATTATTCTTGCATGTCCAAGTCTATCTGCTTTCAGTTCATTTATTGACGTTACAATATTTTTATACAGCTGCTTGCCAAATTCACCTGCATGTATTGATCGCTTAAGTTCAGTGTCAAATGTTAATTGAAATGCTTGCTTATGAAGTTCTGGCGGAAAATCTGCTTCATTTGTTGCAAGCCCAAGCGCTACAACTCCATATTTGATGCAGTTTATTGCTGCTTTTGCTATTTCAATGCCAACTTCTTGTTTTGCTTCTCTGCCAATATCTATAATTAAATTTGTTTTAATCCCAAAATCTTTTTCCCCTTTTTTTAAACCTGCCAACACACTTTTTATTATTTCTTCATAATCCATCTTTTTATCTGTTTTTTCATGGTTGTAATATGTTGATTCGCCTGTATGATATTGCGGTGCAAATTGAATTTCAGCATATATTATATTATCTTTATACAAATTTCTTACCTCTTCATATGCAACAGTTGTTAAATTTTCAGATGTCTGCATTAAAGAAGTTATTAATCCAAAGCCTTCCTGAAATAAATTCACAACCCCTTTATTTTTTAAGTTGATAAAGTAATTTTTTAAATCTTTTTTAGTTTTTCCAGTAAATTTAATGTTACTTTTTTTTATTAATTTATAAATTAAATCTAAATTCAAATCTCCATCAAGATGCCTGTGTAGATCAATTTTAGGAAGTTTTCTTATTTCAGATTTTGTGATATTCATTATAACCCCTTAATAAATGTGGGCCTGGAGAGATTTGAACTCTCGACCCCCGGCTTATAAGACCGGTGCTCTAACCAGGCTAAGCTACAAGCCCTTTAAAATTTTATAATTTTCACTTATAATTTATGGCATTGATAAATTATTATGTACCCAGAATGGCTTTATTGGTGTGTTTGGCAATGTTCCTGTAAAATTATTCAATTCAAGAATTCTTAAAGGCAGTGTATAATTTATTAAATTAATTCCACTTGTATTTATTGAACTATTAGGCCATACTTGTGTAAATCCATTTAATTTTCCATAGAAAAATCCTTTATAGAAATTAGAATTATAAAAATATGATGGCGCATTTTCAACTGTGTCATTCGGGCCATTTGGAGTATAAATTACTAATTCACTTACATAATCCTGGTTGCTGATGGGAATAATACCTTGGAATGTTATCTGCTGGTCATTAAATGAAACAAATTCATTTAATTTTTTATGCGCAGATGAATAAATCTGCAATGCATTATTTCTGTTTGGTACTGAATTAACACATACTGTATTATTTTCTAATGAATTATTTACAACAAGATATGCCTTGATGAATAAATCAGTGCTGTTTGAAAAAGAACAGTAATTATTAATATTCTGCTGGCTTGAATTCGGCACTAATGCTGATAAAGGAATCAATGCATATTCAGGATCATGCGTTATTTCGCATTGCGAATGGCCTAAAGCATATGGAACAGGTGGGTTTTGCGAATGGCCCTGGGCAATTGCAAATGCCTTTGATGTTGCATTTATATTAATGCACGCTAGAAAATCCAGTGCGCCCCATTTTGGAATTAGTCCCTGGTCAAATATAATATATTTTGTCTGGTTTGTGTTCATGAAATTGATTAAGCGGGATTCATTGTATCCATAAGTCGGGCCCAGAACATAGTTTGCTGCTGCTGCATAATCTTCTGTTGGAACTGAATTATCACCTCTTAAAACAGCATTGCTGTTTCCAAACCAGTTGATCCAGTCTCCATAATCCCACCAAGAAAGAATTCTTGGGCCATACGGCCCGACATTGTTTCTCATCCACTGCGCTGCGCTTAGCCAGTAAGACGGTACTTGGTTGCAGAATGCATCAGAGCCAACAAGGTTTCCAGACTGCCCGAATATATTGCATTCTTGGGCAGGATTATTAAAATGAATAACTATTGCTGAAAATGCCTGGATAATTGATCTGCTTTCTCCTAAGATAAATGTTCTTACAGTAACAATAGATGCAAATTCAATTAATATTATAATTATTATTAATGCAATAAAAATATTTCTTTTGTTTTTTGAATCTGTGATATTTTTATTAAATAATAAATAAAATAAAAAGATTAAAGCTAGAATTGATGAAATAAAAAACAAGGCAATTGCAAATACTGAAAATGCAAATGCTTTATTATTCGTATAAACAGATTGTAATGAAGATTTTATATTTATATTTCTAAACTCTGCAAAATTTTTGCTTTTTAACACTAATATTTCTCCAATCAAAATACTGATTATCATTGCATATGCAACGCTTAAATGAGGGATATATTTAACTTCTGATAATCCTGCAAATAATAAAGGAAACAAAATAGCAAGATACAAAACTCCAATTTTATCATTTCTGAATATAATGCTTAACAATACTAATAAACTTCCAACTCCTATTACTGCAAAAAGCAATAATGCAAAATGCGGAATTCCAAGTGCAATAATTCCAAATCCATTGCCTGCAAAATTAAATGATAAGCCAGTCGGAATAAATTCCTGCACAGTCATAAATAGTGGTGTTGATGGCGTTGTAAATTTAGCGCTTAAATTAATATAGCTGCGGATAGGATTTCCAATAGGTGTAAATAAAAGTAATAAAATTAAAATAACAAAAACAAATAGCAGGAAAATAAAATAGGACTTAAAATCAAGTTTCTTAAATATAATTTTGTTTTTATGAAGTATTTTTGGGAAATATTCTAGAATTGCAACAATCAATAATGCAAATAAAGGTCCGCTTAATGTTATTGGAATTCCCAAAACATTTGGAATTCTTCCGCTAAGAGTTGCATGGTAAGGATGATAAATTGCTAGGAAAACCGCAATAATTCCAATTACTATTGCATTCATTTTATAAAAATTAATATCAAAGTCCCTTCTTAATATATTTAT
>JAJZMY010000004.1:0-10820 GCA_021848125.1 Microcaldota archaeon | reverse complement strand
ATTTATTACACCTTGAATTAAAATATACAATGTAAGAACACCTGCATCAACAGTATAATAATGAGCGCCAAGGAATGTGGATGCAAAAGCAATTCCAGCAAGAATCGCATATCTCATATTCTTCATATTTTTTATTGCCATCATATATGCTGCAAAGAAAAAGAACAATGAAAATATTCCCCAAGGTTCAAGCAATTGCTCTCCAGCAACAAATGTTGTGAACAAGACAGGTATTGTTGCAATTAATCCGGCGCTTATTAATCCAATCCACTCATCATACTGCTTGTAAATCAGCAAAAATATTACAAAAACAAGCAGTGCTGCTGTTAATGGTGGGTATACGCTGCTGACATTGCTCATTAATGAAGTGCTGAATGCTGAATAATGTGTAAACATATTCATTAAGCTGTACCAGTATGCTTCTAAATACGGAATTAATGGCTGTATCCTCAGTACAGTTCCTTGGCTTGCAACAGGCCATGCTGACGGCGAATATAATAATTGATACCCATATGTTAAAATTGATTGGGTGTTAATCATATCAAAATAAGGATCAAATTCAAAATAAGTAGATGATGTGCCAATACCAATTATTCTTGTTACAAATACAATAAGCATTAATGCAAATAAAATCCAAAATGCATATTTTGCAATATTTTTCGGCTTGCTTTTCAATGATGATTTATTTTTTAAATCCTGCAAAAGCAACTGCTCTTCTTTTTCATGCATTTGCACTAAATTATTTTCTTCATTTTTATGCATTTCAAGAATTTTTTGCTTTTCCTGAACTGATAATCCTGAAATATTCTGCAGTTCATGAAGCTGCTTTAATTTAAGATTTTTCTCCTCTTCCAAATGTGTTTTTATTATATTTTCTGCGCCTTTAAACTGCTTTAATTCATCCCGTACTTCATTAATTGATAAATTATAATCTGCTTGTATTTTTTGCCTTTCTAATTTATTTTCAATATCTTCGCTCTTAAATAATTTTAAAATTGTTTTTTTAGTTATAACTTCCTGCTGAATACACAATAAAAATCCAACTATTGAAATAATAAGTGCATTTAATTCAAATAAGCCTAATGAAAAGGAAAAAAAGTGAATGTAATTAATAAAATATGCCTCAATCCAAGTTAAGGTTGCAGGTGCAATAAGGCCAAAAATCAAACCAATTACTCCAATTTCAAACAAATTCAGATCTGTTTTTTTCAGAAGCGCTAAAGCAAGAAGAAATCCAGGTATAAATAAAGACAGGAAAGCAATAATGCTCGCAATAATTGTTCCAATAATAATCATAATACCAGCAAATTATTAAAATAATATAAACAATATTAAAAAATAAATGAATTAGAAATATTAAATTTATAAAACATTATAAATCAAATTCAATAAAATATATATATTGTTTTATCCAAAACTATTTAAATTTTGTTTAAATTTTAATTAAATGTGATCAAATGGCTGATTTACCAGATAATTTTCTTGAAACTGTAATATCAATTCTAGAACCTGAAATATCAAAAAACTATAATATATCATTTACAGCATTATTAACAGATCCAAATTCAATAACAGATAAAGAGAATATAGATGAAAAAATAAAAAATATCAGAAGAGATGCAAATACATATATTGATAATTTAAGCGCTCAAAGCGAGGACAAGCAAGCAGAACTGGATAAAGCAATGAATAATATTAATAATATTTCTGATCAAGCTGAACAGTTTATAACTTCTCAGGCAATGCAAAATCAGACTCCTTTATTAAATTCATTATTTGAGCATAAAGAAAAACAAGATGAAATAATTTATTTTGAAAAATTCAATGAAAATGAACAATTGCTAGTCAAAAAACTTTTGAGCTCTTCATTATTTGTAGTCAATATGTCAGATAACTATAATAACTATAAAATAGGATCCTGGATATTTGCTGGAAATAAAAATTATAACCTAAAGGCACTTATGCCTCCGAACGAGCTTTTAATCATTGGATCAGTAAAACAAGAAATAAATGACTTATTAGATCAGGCAGCATCAGTATTGTTACCCAATCCCAATGAAGTACCAAATCAATAATATGCAAGTTATTGCCTTGACAGGAACTCCAGGAGCAGGAAAGACTTATTTTGCACATTTAATCAAAAGAAAAATTAAAAATATAAAAATAATTGAAATCAATAAAATTATTAATAAATATAAATTATATTCCCATACTGATACTGATAATGCAAAAGTTGCAGATATTAAAAAATTAAATAAAAAACTTGATTCATGTCTAAAAAATATAAATGAAAAAAACAAAAACAGCAATAATAAATTTAAAATAAAAGCAGTAGTGGTTGTCGGGCATCTTAATCCAGAATTAAATATTTCTTTTGATGTTTCATTTACAATCCGCACAAGCCTAAAAACACTAGAAAAAAGATTAAAAAAAAGAAATTACAAAAAAGACAAAATCAGGGAAAATTTATTGGCAGAAGCACTGGATTACTGCGGAATCAAAATAAATAAAATTTCTAAAGAATCATATGAAATAGAAACAAAGAATGAAAAGCAAATTGCGCTGAATTTTATTAAAAATCTTTTGAATAATGGACAAAAACAGAAAGTAAAGAAAATACATTTTAGAACCAATATCAATAAAATGCCTGATCTTCTGGATTTTATTAAAAATGGTAATGCTTATAAATTTTAGATTATCAAATAGATTATTAAATAATAATTAATGAAATCCATGGTTAAAGAAATAAAAAATGAAAATGAACTTGGCTCAATAAAGCAAATTCAGGATTTGGAACAGAAGTCAGAAGAACTTATAAACAGATCAAATGCAAGAAAATCAAAAGAATTGAACAATGCAAAAAATATTGCAGATGAATTAATAAGCAATGCTATAAAAGCAGCAGATGAATTAAGACTTAAAAAAATATCAGAAAAGAAGAAAGACCTAGAAGCAAAAAAACAGAATGAACTTAAAAGTGTAAATAAAAGCATGCTTAAATTGAAACAGGCAAAATTAAATCAAAACCAGTTAAATAAAATATCAGTGCAGATTATAAAACAAATTATTAAATAATCCTAATTCTCTATTTTTATTGTATATTTATTTTATTTTATTTTAAATTTTATTAATTTTTTATGATTTATATGTTAAAAACAGAACCAATGAAAAAAATCCGCATTATTTCGTTAGACAAAACCAAGAAAAAATTAATAGAAACTCTGCATAAGGAAGGTTTATTATATATTAAAAAATCTGAAATTTCAATCAATGATGATTCAGTTTCAGAATATGAAAACCAGATATCTGATTCTTTAATAAAAGTAAGCGGTGCAGTGCAGATTCTACAAGATAAATTATTTACATTAAAATTAAAACAGCCGAAAAATAATATAAAAATAAAGCATATTGTGCTTAATGATTTATTAAAATTAATAAGCAAAACAAAGTCGCTTAATGAGATCTATAAAATAAAACAAGAAGAAGATACAGTCAATGAAGATCTAAGTAAATTAAAAAAAGCAGAGGAGACTGCAAAAATTTTTAATGGGCTTGATGTTAATTTTAGCAATTTAAATAGCTCAATCCTAAAATTCAATGCAATTTTATGTAATTATAAAAATTTCAATTTATTTGAAAATAATATCAAAAATCTAAAATCAAAAGATCATGAATTAATATCTAAAAAAGTTTCAAAAGACTTATTTCTCATTTTTATTGCATATCATAAAAATAATGAAAACAAAATAAATGAAATAATAAAATCAGTCAAATCAATAGAAATTGACCTAAAGCAGATATATCTTAACGGAACGCCAAATCAGGTACTGAAATCAGTATTATTGAAAAAGCAGAAAAATCAAAACAGTTTAATAAATATAAATAAAACCTTTCAAAAAATAATTCATTATGAATATTTCAAATTTCTTGCAATGCAGGAAATGCTTCAGATTGAATTGCAAAGGTCAACAATAAGCTCTAATTTTAAAAAAACAAACACAACAACTATTATAGAAGGATGGATACCAAGCAAGAATTTAAACGGATTCTCCAGAAATTTAAATAAACTGACAAATAACACATTAATTATTGAAGAAATAAAAACAGAAGAACTAGCGCCAACAATGCTTAATAGGCCAAAAATTTTAAAGCCCTTTGATTATATAATGGAATTTTTGTCAATCCCTAGAAGTGATGAAATTGATCCGACATGGATATTTATTTTTTCATTTTTGATTTTTTACGGATTGATGATAAGCGATGTTGGCTATGGTTTATTATCTTTACTGCTTGCAATAGCAATAACAAAAATTACAGATCCAGAAGGGCTTGTTTATAATGTTGCAAAAATCTGGCAGATAAGCGCATTGTCTGCAATTTTTTTCGGATTTTTGTCAAACCAGTATTTTGGATTTAAATTAAACCACTATATTATAAATTACCAGGCATTTGACTGGCTTAAAAATATACAAATGCTTATTTTATTGACAGTATTTTTTGGAATTTCACAAATAATAATTGGTCTTGGATTCAGTTTTGTAAATAATTTAAACAAAAATCACAGGATGCTTGCAGCAAGCAAATTGACATCAATATTCACAATGATTTTTGGAATACTTGCAATATCCGGAGGGCTGTTTCACTTATTAAGCAGTTTTCAGACAATAATATTCTCACTTCTTTCAATTGCTTTATTAATAATTACAGGCGCACTGAGCGGTATTGAAGCAACAGAGCTAACAAATTTAATAAGCCACCCATTAAGTTATGCGAGAATTTTTGGATTCGGATTAGCAAGCATTATAATTGCAATGCTGATTGACCAGGCATTTACCCCAAACTTATCCCACGGCATAATTGTTTTTATAATTTTTTCCATTTTATTTTTATTGCTGCATTTCTTAAATATGATAATGAGCATTTTTGAAGGTCTGGTACAGGGAATAAGATTAAATTATGTTGAATTTTTTTCAAAATTTTATATTGGCAATGGATATAAATTCAAGCCTTTTTCATACAAGCGAAATTATACCAAAGAATAAAAATATAGATAACTATAAATTAAAATAATAAAAAATAAAATCTTTAATTAAAAAAATAATAAAAAATATAAAGCAAAAAATAAAATATTAGGTGATTTATTGGTAATACAAATGGCATCAGCATTAGCATCTATTGGTGCAGGATTGGCTATTTTAGGCGGAGCTGTCGGAACAGGCATTGCACAGTCAGCAATAGGAAGCGCAGGCCTTGGCTTGATTGCGGAAAAACCAGAAGAAATGGGAAAAGTTCTCTTATTTCTAGTTCTTCCGGAAACGCTTTTGATTTTTGGATTTGTGATTTCAATTCTAATAATGCTAAATGCAGGATTAATATAATGTGCTAATTGACTGTTTTAATAAAGTTAGAATAATAAGTCAGGTAATTTAATGGCGCTTAATGATATTAAGAAACAAATAGATAAAGATTTTGAATTAAAAATCAGGGAAATAGAAAAAAGTACGAAACAAGAAAAACAGGAAATAATCAAAAAAGCCCAGGATCAATCAAAATTAATTTTGGAAAAGGCAAATGACGATTTAAATCAGGATTTGAAACAGCTGGAATTGGAAGTAAACTCTCAGATCGAATTCGAAAAAAATAAAAATATTATTCTTGAAAAAGAAGCTATTTTAAATAAAGAACTATTAAAACTAAAACAAATATTTATAAAGCAAATCCAGAAGGAATCAAATAAACTTATTGATTTGGCTTTAAAACAAATAACACAGACGCTCAATAATGAAAATATTTTTATTGATATTAATAAAAAATTCAAGATAAACGAAGATAAATTAAAAAAATACAATTTAAAATATACAAATCAAGATAATATTATTATTCATGATGAAAATTACAATATAAAAATAACAATAAGCCCGGATAAACTATTTGAGGATAATATTGAATTAATAAAACATGACCTATCAAAACAATTATTTAAGAATTTATAATAAACAAAAATATAAATTAAAGATTTAAACTTAATATTTAAAAAAATACTAAAGATGATTTTTTGGGCACTGGCTATAGCTCAGCTGTTTTATACGGCTATTCAAATACCTATATTAAAGCAATTGAATCAAAATTAATCAGTAAAAGCACTATGCAGAGTTTAGTAAATGCAAAAGATATTCCATCTATTTTATCTATTTTGATAAATACTGATTACAAAAAAAACCTGGAAGATTTTGGGGGATTGAATATAAAATCAGGACTAATTGATTTTGCGCTCAATAAGAATTTTGGAGAAAAAATCAACAAACTGATTAATATCACGCCACTTACCAAGAAAAATCTAATGCGACAATTAACTGGAAAATGGGATTTATATAATATAAAATTGACATTAGAGGCAAAGGATCAGAATAAAGATTTCGAGTCAATATCAAAATATCTAATAAATTACGGGGTTTATGATTCATTATTTATAAAGCAAGCAATACAGGAAACAACAACAATTGAAGATCTTTTATCAAAATTTATGATTAATTCACCATACAAAAATATTCTGCAAAAAGCGCTTGAGATATATAAAAAAAATAGAAATATTCTCGAGGTAAATATTGAAATTGATAAAATTTATTATGAAAATCTAAGTAAATTACTATTTAAAATAAATACCATTGATTATAATGTATATTCAATTATTAAGAAAGAAATAGACTTAAAAAATATAATAAATTTAATAAGGGCAAAAAAATACAACATGAATTTCAATTATCTGGAAAATTTCATTATAAAAAACGGGAATATCAACAAAGACAAGTTGCGGAATATTTTTGAAAACTCAAAAGACATTCAAGATTTAATATCCCAGATAAAAATGTTCGATTTGAAATCGCAACTCGAAATTTATTCAAAAACAAATGATTTATTATATTTTGAGATAAAAGCTAAAAGCATAATACTGGAATCAAGCAGCAAATTAAAATATTCTGTTCTTTCATTTGGCTCAATATTTGGATATTTATATTTAAAAGAAATTGAAGTGTCAACAATAAGGCTTTTATTAAAAGCAGTGCAGTATGATTTAAATAAAGGGGAATTATTAATGCTGGTTCAATGACAACAAATGAAAACAATATAAATTACAAAATAGCTGTTATTGGAAATGAATTATTATGCCTGGGATTTAATTTATTAGGAACAAAAAAAACATATATTGAGCCAGAAAATGTTGAACAGGTTTTAAAAGAACTTATTGATGATAATGAAATCGGACTGATAATTATAAGCCAAAAGATGTCAAAAAACATTAAAAATAGCAAATTATTAAATTTAATAAACAGTTCAATAAAGCCATTGATTATAGAAATCCCTGATTACAATGAACAAGATAAACATCAAGATAATTTAAGAAAATTAATACTAAGATCAATTGGCATTGATGTTGCGATTTAAATATTATCCAAATAAATTAAAGTTAAAATAATTTAAATTAAAGTTAAAGTAATTTAAATTAAAATATAAAAATAGAATATAATTAAGCTGAATAATAAAATAATAAACAAATCAAAAATTAAAAAGTGATATTTTGGGAATAATTGAAAAAGTTTCAGGGCCCATTGTTGTTGCAAATAACATGCTTGGGGCAAAAATGTATGATGTAGTTAAAGTCGGTGAAAATAAATTAATTGGCGAAATCATCCAATTAAATCAGGATAAGGCAATTATTCAGGTTTATGAAGATACATCAGGGCTAAAACCAGGGGAGCCAACAATTTCAACTGAATTGCCATTGTCTGTTAATCTTGGCCCAGGCCTGATTGCAAATATATATGACGGAATTCAAAGGCCATTGGAAGCAATAAAAAAAGTATCAGGAGATTTTATCTCAAAAGGAATTATTATTAATTCACTTGATGAAAGAAAGAAATGGGAATTTATTGCAAACAAAAATTTGAAATTAAATTCGCAAGTAAATGAAGGCAATATTTTAGGCTATGTCCAGGAGACTGAAATTATCAGGCATTATATTTTGGTCCCTCAGAATATCAGCGGAAAATTAATTGAATTAAAATCAGGGAAATTCAATATAACTCAAACAATTGCTGTTTTAAAAAATAATAACAAAAAAATAGAAATCCAGATGATGCAGATAAGGCCAGTCAGAAAGCCAGCAAAATATAATGGCAAATTGTCTATAAATGAGCAATTAATAACAGGCCAGAGGGTAATTGATACTTTTTTTCCAATTGCAAAAGGAGGCACAGCAGCAGTTCCAGGGGCATTTGGAACTGGGAAAACCGTAATCCAGCACCAGCTTGCTAAATGGTCAGATGCGCAGATTATAATATATATTGGATGTGGAGAAAGAGGAAATGAAATGACCGAAGTGCTTACTGAATTTCCAGAGCTTAAGGATCCAAAGAGCGGAAAGCCACTTATGGACAGGACAATTCTTATTGCAAACACGAGCAATATGCCTGTTGCAGCAAGGGAAGCCAGCATTTATACTGGAATAACAATTGCAGAATATTTCAGGGACATGGGGTATGATGTTGCAGTCATGGCTGATAGCACTTCTAGGTGGGCAGAGGCAATGAGGGAAGTTTCGTCAAGGCTAGAAGAAATGCCAGGCGAGGAAGGGTATCCTGCTTATCTTGCAAAAAGGCTGGCCGAGTTTTATGAGCGTGGCGGAAAAGTAAATGCATTAAGCAACAAGCAGGGATCAGTAACAATAATAGGTGCTGTTTCCCCTCCAGGCGGCGATATTTCAGAGCCGGTTTCGCAGGGAACGCTCAGGCTCACAAAAACCTTCTGGGCACTGGATGCAACATTGGCAAGCTCAAGGCATTTTCCATCAATAAACTGGCTTAACAGCTATTCATTGTACCAGGATCAGTTAAAGCAGTGGTATGTTGAAAACATTGGCGAAAAGTTTATTGAAAATAGGACAAGGGCAATGCAAATTCTGCAGACAGAATCAGAATTAAGGAACATTGTGCAATTAGTTGGTGCTGATGCCTTGCCAGACCACGAGCGAATTGTTTTAGATATTGGAAAAATAATAAGGGAAAATTTTCTGTTCCAGAATGCATATGATGAAATTGACACATTTTCAAGCATGAAGAAGCAGTTTCTAATGCTTGATGTAATTTTATATTTTAATGACCTTGCGCAGAAAACAGCAAAGCAGATAAGCGCAGATAAAATCATTGGCATGAAAATAAAGCAGAATATTGCAAAAATGAGAGAAATAAAAGACAGCGAATTTAATAATTATGTTGAAAACCTCAAGAAAGATATAAAAATCTCATTTGATGACCTAATTAAAAATATTTAAAAAATTTGCCATTAGCAATCATGTTGAGGATGCTGAAAATTTATATGGAGAGAGATATTTTGTTTTTATCTTTCCAGTATTTTTCAATGCAAAATGAAGAAAAATATAATTTTTAGAGCTGCAAAATAATTTCAGTGTGTATCTTTTAAGTTTGTTGTTCATTATATTTTATTGTAATTGTTTGAAAATTTAAGATTTTCAACATCTTCATAACAATCTTAAAGTGTTAAAAATAAAAAGAAATATTTAAATAATAAAAGTGGCGAAGTTAAGTTATAAGAGGTTGAAGTAATGATGCATAAAACAGTATCAAAAGCAGAGCATGACAATATTAATATGTCTACTCAAAAAATTATACATTTACATTTTATGCAAAGTACATATAAAATAGCGATGCCCGATCAAGTATACCCTGAATTTTTACAGTTACTACCGAGTATTTTATCTAAGTTAATTACAAAAGGTACGCCACCGCATTGGGATTACTTTATAAATGCAAATTATAGCACACCAAAAATAGAATTAAAAGATAATGTATTAACACTTTCAAGTTATGCATCTCCAAAACAATTTGCTACAGACATAATATTGGCTGCATCAAAGTTATTAGAATTTGAAATTAATAAAAATAGTATATATTCTATACATGGAGCTGCAGTAGCATACAAAAACAAGGGATTTGTATTTTTAGGTCCATATGGCTCTGGAAAAACAACATCTGCAATAAACTGTTGTTTGCTTGATGATGAATTAAATTTTATTAGTGGAAATAGACTATTCATTTCAAAAAGTGATATTATTGAAAGAATACCTGGAATAAATTTAAGAAAAGGATCAATAGTAAAAGAATTTGATGGCAGATTTAATAAAATGCTTAGAAATAGCTCAGGGGAAGTATGGGAAGAAAAGAAAATTTTATTGCCCTCTGAAATAGGTTTACATGAACAAAATAGTTACCCTGTTTCAATAGATACTTTAATAGTTGTAAAAAAATTACCTCGGGAAGATATTGTAATAAACACGAACATGAAAGATTCACTCTTCTTAATGTTATTTGAATCACTTTCAGTATATAGTGATAATTTACCCTTACTTTTTCTTGGTGGGCGATTACCATTTCCTTCATTATTTAGTTATGAGGATAAAAAAGCAAGAATAGAATTTGCACAGGCATTGTTTGAATCAACAAAAATAATTTATATAGAGGGCCAACTTGATAATATATCACATTATATTATTAAAAATATAATAAAAATAGATAAAAATGAAGGCAAATAAAAAGAAAATTTTATTTTTATTAAGAGGTATGGATGGGCTTGGGCATGTGGTGCCTAGTGCCGCAATAGCGATGGGACTTAGAAAAAAAGGGCATGTTATATATTTCTTAACCTATGCATATGGTATAGCATTCCTTAAAGAACATAAATTTTCAAATGTGATTGACATAGGTAAACCAGACCATCCGGAAGGCACTGTTACGTGGAAAGATTTA
>JAJZMY010000001.1 GCA_021848125.1 Microcaldota archaeon | reverse complement strand
CGGAGGAGTTGCAACAGCATTGATAGAAAGAAACACAACAATTCCAATAAAAAGATCCCAGATATTTACAACTGCTGATGATTTCCAGTCCAGCGTTGACATACATATTGTCCAGGGCGAAAGACCGCTGGCAAAAGACAATATTGATCTTGGAAAATTCACATTAACAGGAATCGCGCCAGCGAAAAGAGGGATGCCACAGATTGAAGTGACATTTGATATTGATTCGAACGGGATTCTGCATGTTACTGCAAAAGACAAGGCAACTGGAAAAGCCCAGTCAATGGATATTGTTGCACCACACAAAATGTCCAAGCAGGAAATAGATAAAAAAATAAAAGAAGCAGAAGAATATGAAGAGCAGGACAAAAAAATAAGAGAAAATATAGAGATCAAAAACAGCGCAGAATCAATGGTTTATACAGCAGAAAGAACATCAGAGGAATTCAAAGACAAGGTGCCAAAGGAGATTATTGACAAAGTGAATGAAGCAAAGCAGGAGCTTGAAGATTCATTGAAAAAAGAAGATTATGAAGACATAAAGCAGAAGACAGAGAATTTAAAGCAGGAACTTGAAAAAATAGGGGCAAGCGTTTACGGAAATCCGAGCCAGGGGCAGGAGAATCCAGACAGCAATGCAGCAGACACAGGAAATGGAACAGAAAGCAGCGGAAATGAAGGCAATGAAACAGTTGACACTGACTTTAAAGTGGAGAAGTAAAACTTTTAAAAAAAGCTTTTACAAAATGAACTTCTTAAAAAGAAGTTCTCAAGAAATAAAGTTTGCAAAATAAATTTAAATGAAATAAAAGATAAAATGGCTAAAGATTATTACACAGTACTCGGCATTCCTAAAAATGCATCGCAAGAAGAAATTAAAAAAGCATACAGGGAACTTGCAATGAAATTTCATCCTGATAGAAATAAAGACAAGGGCGCTGAGGAAAAATTCAAGGAAATAAATGAAGCATATGCAGTTTTGAGCAATGATGAAAAAAGAAAACAATATGATACATATGGACCTGATCAATTTAATCAAAGATATACTGAACAGGATATTTTCAAGGACTTCAATTTTAAGGATATTTTCAGATCAATGGGGTTTGATTTTAACATGGATTTTAATGAAAATCCAGATGACATCTTTGACACCTTATTTGGATTTTCAAACCAGACAAAAAGGCATGGCGCTGGAAGCGATAAATTAATATCAATAACAATAGATCTCAGGCAGGCAACGCAGACAATAACACAAAAAATAAATATAACACACAATGTAAAATGCGATGCCTGCAAGGGAAATGGAATTGAACCTGGAAGCAGAGTAATAACTTGTAATGTTTGCAAGGGGCGAGGCCAGGTAAACAATGTCCAGAGAACACCTTTTGGCATTATACAGACAATAACAACTTGCCCTAATTGCAGGGGGGCTGGAAAAATATATGAATCTTTATGCAAGAAATGCAAAGGAACTGGAAAAATCAAAAAATCAGATATAATAGATGTTAAAATACCAAAAGGAGTTGAAGATGGAATGAGATTAAGGCTAAAAGGAGAAGGAGAATATGGAAACCGCAGCACTGGCGATCTTTATCTTGACATTCATGTTCAAAAAGACAGGGAATTTATAAGAAATGGGGATGATATTTTATATAATTTAAAAATTCCATTTTATATTGCAATTCTTGGGGGGGCTGTAAATGCAAAAACATTATACGGAACTGAGCAGATAAACATTCATCCAGGAATGCAGGACAATGAAAAAATTATTTTAAAAAACAGGGGAATGCCGCATTTTAATACTAATAATTACGGAAATGAGATAGTAAATATTAGTATAGATATTCCAAAACAAATTAATGAGGAGGAAAGAAACTTAATAGAAAAATTTCAGAACATGAACAAAAATAATAATGACAGCGATTATAAAGACTCTGACCAAAAAAAGAAAAAATTTGGAATTTTTTAGTTTTTTGATAAAATGAAATTTAAAAATATTGGAAATACCAATGAAAAAATATCTGAAATAGGCATTGGAACCTGGAAAATGGGCATTGATATAAACCATGAAATAAATGCAATAAAGCTTGGAATAAAAAATGGGATTAATTTTATAGATACTGCCGAACTGTATGGAACAGAATATCTTGTTTCAAAATCAATTAAGAATATTGAAAGGGAAAACGTTTTTATAGCAACAAAGGTATCCCCACATCATTTTCATTATAATGATGTAATCAAGGCCTGCAATAATAGCTTGAAAAATTTAAATATAAAACAAATTGATTTATACCAGCTGCACTGGCCGAATTATAATATTGAAATATCCGAAACAATGAAGGCAATGGAAAAACTTGTTGATGACGGAAAAATAAGATATATAGGTGTAAGCAATTTTACTTTGAAGGAACTGGATGGCGCACAAAATGCCATGAAAAAATATAATATTGTATCAAATCAAGTTGAATACAATATAATTACACGAGGCATTGAAAAAGATCTTTTAAAATATTGTGAAAAAGAAAAAATAACCATTATTGCATATAGCCCTTTGGCAAGGGGGTCTTTATTTTCAAAAAAATATTATAAACTCTATCAGTTTCTTGATACAATTGGCAAAAAATACAAAAAATCAGCAACGCAAACAGCACTGAATTTTATAATATCTGGAAAAAATGCAATTGCAATTCCGAAAGCAAGTTCAGAAAAACATGTTATTGAAAATATTGGAGCAAGCGGATGGAAATTGAATAAAAGAGATTTGGAACAGATTGAAAATTTTTTAAAAAATAATAAAATCAAACGAAACTCCTTATCAGATACTTATGGGCCGATCATGAAAAGAACAAGTAGCATCTGGTCAAAATTAATGACAAATAAACAGTAATCCAAAACCTTTTTACGAAAAGCTTTGCCAAAAAATCTGGTGCGCAGCCTCTATTGCAAAGATAAAATCAAAATTCTTCTGTATAATTAAATTTTCAACAGCCTCGTGTTATTAAATATTAAAAAGTCTTATATAATTTTTGATAGTAATAAATATTGCTTATTTTATTTATAATAATTTAACAAAATATAAATTTAAATTTGAAAGTGTTATTATGGCAAGACTCAGACCTGCAAGAACTTGCAGAGATATTCATTCACAGGCGTGGGCGAGATTTTCATTAAAAAAACCAAGAAAAAATTATGTTAGATCACTGCCAAGAACAAGCCTTCTGCATTTTAATATGGGCAAGAACAAATCAGAATTTGATCTGGTTGCAACATTAGACGCAGAAAATTATATTCAATTAAGATCAAATTCTCTGGAATCAGCAAGGCAGATAATAAATAAGTTTTTGGAAACTCAAATACCTGGCAATTATTATATGAGAGTTGTTACATATCCGCATAGTGTTATTAGGGAGCATAAAATGGCAACAGGCGCAGGAGCAGATAGAATTTCCCAAGGTATGGCCCATTCATTTGGAAGGCCAGTCAGCATTGCGGCAAGAATTAAAAAAGGGCAGAGCGTTTTAGTTTTGAAATCAATGAAGCAGAACAGGCAAACAGTTGTTCATGCATTAAAAAGAGGAATTGCAAAATTGTCAGGATCTTACAAAATAAAAATAAACGAAATCAAAAAATCAGCACAAGCATAAACTTGAATTAATTTGCAAATTATATAGAATAAAGAAAATCAAATAGCAAGGATAAATTATGAGAATATTACTGCAATTTCCAGAAGGCTTAAAGCAATATGCAATGAAATATGCAAAAAATCTTGAAAAAAATAAAAGCAATATGGTTTTTATTTCTTGTTCTCCGACATACGGCGCATGCGATATTGCCATTGATGAGGCAAAAGCAATAAATGCAGACAAAATAATACACTTTGGGCATTCAAAATTCAACCCAAAAAACAATGATCTTAAATTTAATATTGAATATAAAGAATATGCTATAAAAGCAAATCTTGGTATTTTAAAAGATTCGTTGCAGTATTTGAAAAACTACAAAAAAATAGGGATTGTTACAACACTTCAGCACATTAATCAGTTAAAAGATATAAAAAAATTCTATGAAAAAAACAATAAAATAATTTATATTGGCAAGCCATTCGGATTTGCAAAATATAATGGCCAAATTCTTGGATGCGACAATGGAAGCGCTGTAAATGTTGATAAAAACAGCGATGCAATTATTTATTTTGGCGGCGGCATGTTTCATGCAATAGGTGCTTTATTAGAAACAAAAAAGCCCTTTGTTTCAATTGATCCGTTTTTAAATAAAATTGAAATTTTAGATAAATATAGGGAAATTCACAAAAAACAATCAAAAGGAAAAATTTTACAATCATTAAATGCAAAAACATTTGGAATTTTAGTAAGCACAAAAAACGGCCAGTTCAGGCTTAAACTAGCAAAAATAATCAAAAAACAAATTGAAAAAAACAAAATGTTAAAAGCGCAAATATTAATAACAAATAATTTTGACTTTGATTCCTTGAATAATATGCTTGAGTTTGATGCATTTGTCAACACTGCCTGCCCAAGATTAGGAGAGGATCAGGAAAGATTAAGAAAGCCGATAATAAATGTAAATGAATTATTTGAGCTTATTCATATGAAAGCGCAAATGAAAAAATAAAAAAAGAAATATTTAATTAACTAAGTGAGTGTGAAATTCCACATCATTTATAGGTGGGATGAAAGCGAACCGCAAGTATAAAATATAGATAACTTATATAATAATATATATTTATATAGTAATTATACCAAAATGATATAATAATATTATAGAACAAAAGGGAATGCAATAGAATTGACAAAAGCCTACAAATTCAGAATCTATCCTGATGCCAAAAGGCAAAAAGAGATGGAATTGCAGCTCATTCTTTCAAAAGAGTTATATAATATGCTCCTTGAAAAATCAATAAAAGCATACAATGAGGGTAATAAAAAAATATCAATAATTATTTTGAACAGGTTTGCAAATGAAATAAAAGAGGATAAAAAATACTTAAAAATATATTTATACAACAGCACATGATTTTCAGCCTATCTTGTATCTGAAATAATGTTTGAAACTTAATCTCGCTACTTTGATAAAGTTCATTGCTTGCTTTTTTCATAATTTCTTCTGCTTTCCTAGATTTTTTATCTGCTGCTCAGTAATATTCAGCTCTTTTAAAATCTTCATCACTGCTGGTATTATTTGGTTGTTTATATAATAATCAGGATCATAGTCCTTTGCCATTCCTTCAAGCAGGGCCTTGTCAGATATTGATTCACCTGATTTTGTAACTATATATCCAATATTGCCTTCTTGTATTTCCTGCTTTGTTTTAAATCCCTGCTTGACTGCTTTTCTTGCTGCTGCAACTTCAGGGGATATAATATCATAATTGTCAATGCTTTTTCTTAAATGTGTGTTAATAACCATGTCGCTTAACTCAATATCTCCTGAATTGATCTTATTTATTATATTTTTTATTATTTTTATTACTTCATCAACGCTACCCTGCTTTAATATTGTTTCCAAAACCAATTGCTGCGTATTTCTTGCTATTTTTGACCAGTCCCTTCTTACTAATTCAAATCCCCTTATTTTTATTGCGCCTGATTCTGAGATCATTGCATATTTTTTCTTTGCTCCTTTTTCCTGCTTTGTTTTTTTGCTTACAAAAACAGCTGTTTTGTAAAAATCCTCCAATTCCAATTCCATTGATTCCGGAAGTTTTGAATTATATTTACTTACAAATTCCAATACGTGCTCTCTTGAATTATTTTCAAGATTAATTGCAATTGAATCAGTATCGCTATAAAGCACTTTAAACCCATTTGCTTCAGCGCTTTCAATTACCTGATTAATATAAAAGCGCGCATATGCTGTTACGCTTGATGCGCACTCCCTTGAATACCATCTTGATCTTGTATATCCCAAGTATCCATAAAAGGAATTTGAAATTATTTTAATTGCCTGTGATTTTGCCCCGAGAATCACGCTGTTCTTGTCCTGCTTGTACTGCTTTTTAATAATTAATCTCTCCTTAAGCAGCATTGATAGAATAAATGGTATAATTGCTGTTTTTTTCTTGTCAAATTTTGTCCCGTCTGGGGATTCATGATAATCAGTGCATGCAGTGCATATTGCAGAGGGATCGATATTGTGTGATGTTATTATTGAAGGATACAGGCTGCGGAAATCAAAAATAACAAGATTATGATAGATGCCGGGCTCAGGCGTTTTTACATAAGCGCCAGTTATTGGATTTGCAAGTCTTTGCTTTATTTCATATTCATTTGGCTTGTTGGGAATTAATTGGTTGAACTGATAAGCATATTTCATAAGTAAAAACTCGACTAATTGACCTGTTGTTGAAACTGAAACATTGCTTAATGTTTCGCCTATTGTGCTTGAAAGCTGCAGAATTAATGGAAAAAAGGTTTCAAATACCTTATACAATGAAAATGAATCGCTTAAATTATATTCTGCCAGCTTCATTCGCTCTTCTTCAGATCCATCCCAGATCCTGAATATATTTGCCTTGTCAATGTCCTGCTTTTTGGTTTTGCTTATTGATTCATAAACATTTTTGAGCGTATAGCTATTTAACCTGAATATGTCTGTTGATGCTGAAACAGTTGCAATAAATTTTACAACATTATACATATCAATATGCGCTCTGCCGGATAATTTTACTTTTTCAGACATCCCGTGCCTTTCTATCTTTGTCTGGCCTTTAAACCTTGAAATATTAAAGTCAATTTTAAGAGCATGAGATCTTTCAATTAAATATTTGATGTCAAAATTTGAAGAGTTGTAACCAGTAACAATGTCTGCATCAAGCTCATTGATTATTGAAATAAACCTGAGAATCATTTGCTTTTCGTCTTCAACATATTCAATGAATGGTTTGCTGATTTTTTTATAAGTTATTACTTTTTGCTCTGTTTTGCTTGCTGAAAAATAATAATAGCTTATCATTATAACTGGATCATTTTTGGGATTTGACCTGTTATTGGGGTTATACGTTTCAATATCAAAGCACAATACATTAAATGAATTTAAAATATTATTGTTTAAATTTATGTCCTCGATTTTATTAATTTCTTTTACTGTTAATACATCATTATCTTTTTCCAATAAAAAAGAGTACATATGAGAACTGAGAATATTCTTGTCAATTAAGTATCTTTTTGCAAAAGGAATATCTGCTTCATAGCATGTTCCATATTTTTGCAGTGATTGCTTTAACAATGGAACAAATAATGTTGAGGACGTATGCAATTTCAGCAATTCAATGTTTTTCCCAATTAATTCCATTTCTTTTATTTCAATATTCTTGATTTTTTCCATGTCATTTGTTGTAAGAATTGATTTAAAATAATTTTCAGCATCTAACAAATCAATTTCAGAATCAGGATGAAAATAAAAATAAGGCTTGAAATTATTGTCAAAAACCTCATATGTTTTGCCATTGCTTTTTACTGCTAATCGTATAACTGCATTTAAATTTTTATCCAAAATATAATCAATATCCAGGATAAACCCTTTGATTTCAAAGTTATCGGAAGCCATGGAACTACTTATTATTTAGATTTATTAATTATTAATTTGTTCTTTTATTATTTTTTTATTATATTCTGATCTTAGTAATAAATGATATTTTTCTGATTTTATATGTTTTTAATGCATTGATAAATGCTGGTATAATAATTTTTATTCTATACGAAATTTCTTTTCTACTTCTTACATAAAGCGGATTGGGATTTATAAATATCCAAACAAGATATAAGAGAGAGAGAGAGATAAATTTAAATTTATGATATCTTAACATAAATATGAATTTATTTCT
>JAJZMY010000033.1 GCA_021848125.1 Microcaldota archaeon | reverse complement strand
TATATTAGGTATAATTTCATCAATCATAATATTGATTTATGATAAAAAACTAGCTGCAAAAGAAAAAAAAGAATTGGAGCTGATCAATAAAAAGCAATAAATAAAAGTATAATCTATTAAAATAAATAATAAAATAAAAATATGCTGAATTTGTTTGTATTTAATTAATTTAAAGGTGTTTTAATTGCCAAAACCAATGTATAGATCAAATAGCTGGAGAAAAATAAAAAAAACAATTAATAATAAAAGTATAATCCATTACAAAAGAAAAGCAAACTCACAACCGCATTGTGCAATATGTTCCAAGGAATTAAATGGCATATCAAAAACAGGGGGAAAAACAAGAAAGACAAATGCAAGAATATTCGGAGGCGTATTATGCGCAAAATGCACTCAGAATATAGTAAAGGCAGGCAATAGAGTTGAACAGGGAGTAATAAAACTTAATGAAGTTGGAATAAAAGAAAGAAAATATGTGCTGCAATTAGTAGCTCATTAATTATTAATTTTACATTATAAAATAAAATAAATTTTAAGTTCAAATTTATTAATAAAAATAAGACAATTAAAATTAATAAAATAAGTGTAATTATGGAGGAATGCGAATTGTGCGGCAGAAAAATGAGCACTGCATATATTATTAGCATTGAAAATGTTAAATTAAGAGTATGTGAAAAATGCAGCAATGATAAAAAAGTTCTCTTTATTGATAATGGAAAAGAAAAAGCAGACAGTGCTAACAAGTATATTGAAAATAACTCTGATAATGATGAAATTGAACAAATAATCGATGATTATGGCGAGACCATAAGAAGAGCCAGAGAATCAATGGGGCTTTCGTTAAAAGTGCTGGCTGAATTGCTGAATGAAAAAGAAAGTTTTTTAGCAAGAATTGAAAAGCAAAAAACAACGCCAAATTCAAAATTAATTGAAAAACTGGAAAAAACATTAAATATAAAACTGATTGAAAATCCTTGAAATCATTAAAGATAAAATGATAAAAATATGCATTAGCGGATTAAGCACTAGCGGAAAAACAACGCTTGGAAATGAGATTTCCAAACAATTTAATCTTGTTCATATAAACCATTCATACAGGCATTATACTAAAAGCAATGAGGAATTATTAAAAATACTAAAAGAAAGCAATGAAAAATTCGTGCATGAATTTGATAATAAAATAATTGAGGCAAGCAATAAAAACAGCAACTGCGTTGTGACAACATGGCTTGGGCCTTGGCTAATAAAAGACGCTACACTAAGAATTTGGCTTGAAGCGAGCCTTGAAGAAAGAGCGAAAAGATACTCGCTGAAAAATCTTGTGCCAATTTCTGATGCTGAAACATTCATAAAAGAAAAAGACAGACTAACAGTCATGGAATTTAAAAAAATATATAATATAGATATAATAGATCATTCAATATTTGATTTATGCATTAATACAAATAAAGTAAATATAAACAATATATTAGAAATAATTAAATTATTGGTAAAAAAAGAATAATATTAAAAAAAGAAAAAATAGAAAAGCAAAAAGGTGTATTGAATGGAAAAATTAAACAAACAATGGAAAACTGGCAGCGAGCTCATAAAAGCAAATAAAGAATTGGATACAGACATAAAGAAATTTTTAAGGAATAATGAGATTAATGAAGAAAAAAAGAAAGAGATAACAGAACAAGTACTTTATGAGATTAATTTCATAAAAAAATTAATGAGATTATATAATTGGTGATAAAATGTTAGTAGAAACAGGAAGAGTTTGCATTAAAAAATATGGAAGAGATGCCGGGGACAATGCAGTGATTACGCAGGTTCTTGAAAATGGTTTTGTAAAAATAATTACAGAAACAAGAAAAAAAGAAAGAAAATGCAATACATCGCATCTTGAATTCCTTAATGAAAAAATAAGCATAAATGACAAAGAGGCATTGAAAAAATTAAACCTAATTTAATCCTTTATTTTTTTATTATTTTTTTATTTTTTCATTTGCTGATTAATTTTAATTTTCAATAATTATTTTTTATAAGCTTCTAATTTTATAATATTATCAATCTAATTGATTATATGGATGAGTGCAATGCAGTAATAATTCATTTTGGCGAGCTGTGGCTAAAAGGCAAAAATAGAAATTATTTTATAAACTCTTTATTTAAAAATATAGAATTGGCAATAAACAAGAACAATGACGATAAATATAAAATAGAGAAGTTATATGACAGGTTTCTGATTTATCTCAGCAGTAATCAAAATAAAGAAAATATAGACTACTTGATTTTAAAACTTAAACATATTTTTGGAATATCGTGGTTTGCGCCTTGCTTTATGGTGGAAAACAAATTTGAAAACATACTTGAATCTGCAAATGAATTATTAAAAAAGCAGGACTCGGCATTTAAAATCATTGCACACAGGTCATATAAAAAACTTGAATTTAATTCCAGGCAAATAATTAATTATTTTATATCAAACCAGCAAAAATTAAAATTTAGAATAGACTTGAATGCAGACAAAATATTATACATTAATCCAACTCAGTATGGTTGTTTTATATTTTCAGAAAAAATTAATGGCCTGAAAGGCCTTCCTGTTGGAGTGTCAGGAAATGCAGTTGTTTTGTTTTCCGGCGGCATTGATTCACCTGTTGCAAGTTTTTATGCAATGAAACGCGGACTTAAAGTGGTTTATATCCATGTTCACGCATTTGCTAAAAATGAGGAGGCAGTAGAATCGCAGAAAATCAGAAAATTAATTGAGCAGTTAAATAAATATTCAAATTCATTAACAATGTATTATTTGCCTTCCTATTTTTTTCAAGCAGCAACAATGAAAATCCCAAAAAAATATGAGCATGTGTTATTCAAGAGATTTTTGTTTAAACTTGCAGAAAAAATCGCAGAAATAGAAAAGGCGAATGTTATAGTAACAGGGGAAAGCCTTGGCCAGGTTTCATCGCAAACAACAACCAATTTAATAGCCTCAGAACCTGATGATGATTTATTGATTATGAGGCCTTTGGTGGGATTTGACAAACAGGAAATAATAAATAAAGCAAAACAAATAAATACTTATAATTATTCATTATTAAAATACAGGGATGTATGTTCTATTATTGTTAAAAATCCGTCAACAAACATAAAAAAAGATCTTATTAATAAACTGTATAAAAATACAAAATTAACATATGTTATAAATAGGACTTTGAAAAAAGCCAAGTGTATAAAATACCTTCAAAATAAGCAGTAAAATTAAAAATTAATAAATTGTGTATTCATGTTTTATATCTCTTATTTATTTTCTATTCTGCCTGCGCCTTATAAAATAGGGATTAATATTTGGGCTTTTGAATTTATGAAAATAATTGCAAGCGCTCCATTAAATATAATTATGAATTTACTGGCATCAAGTTTTTTTGTTGTATTGCCGCTTATTGCATTGTATCTTTATTTTATTAAGAAAGACAAGAATGTATATACTTTTGCTGTTGCAGTTGTTTTGTTTTATATAATATCAGATTTGATAAAAAATTTGGTCAGAGAGCCGAGGCCGTGCCATTTTAATATCACTGGTTTAAATTGGATAAATAATTTAAGTTGTGAAAATAGTTTTTCATTTCCAAGCAATCATGCATCTGTTCTGACTGGCCTGGGCTTTTTTCTAAAAAATTATAAATATGTTGAAATATTGTATATTGCCTGGCTAATATTAGTGCTTTTTGGCAGGGTTTATCTTGGTGTTCATTATTTAACTGATGTAATTGCAGGAATCTTTTTAAGCATTTTCCTATATTACTTATTAAATCATTTCAGAACTAAAATAAATTCAGTTTTAAATAATATTGTTAAAAAGATTTTTCCAAAGCTTGCATTAAAATAAGCGCAACAAAAACTTCAAAAAAATAATTGGTGCAAAAATAAATGTCAAATTTACTTAATTATTTAAAGGATAAAAAAATTTTGACCTTAATAATAATTTTTTTAGTACTATTAAGTTTAGATGTCCACTATGGGCTGCATTTTGGGATTGAATTTATTGGCGGAAGCCAAATTAATGTAAGGCTTGAACACAGTGTAAATGCAAGCACAATGAGTTCCCTTATCTCTTTATTAAACCAAAGGCTATCAACATTCGGATTAAAACAAATCACAGTGGAGGGGATTGGAAATTCAGAGGTTTATGTAACTCTTCCAACAATATCAAAAAATGAAATAAACCAGACAATAAATATCATTGACAGCCAGGGCAGTTTTGAAGGAATTGTAAATGGAAAACAGGCAGTAAATGGCAGCAGCATATTAA
Source organism: Microcaldota archaeon (assembly GCA_021848125.1). Taxonomy (GTDB): domain Archaea; phylum Micrarchaeota; class Micrarchaeia; order Micrarchaeales; family Micrarchaeaceae; genus JAJZMY01. Next base: position 3,717 of record JAJZMY010000033.1, on the reverse strand, counting down.
GGGGGAGCATTGGGTCATTTACTCAAAGTGCTAGTAATACCACACAATGGACAGTATCATTTTTTATTAATGACAATGCAGCAAAGAATTTTTCAAAAATTGTCTTTGGCCAGGCAAACCAGCCATTATATATGTTTTTGGACAGACCAAGTTCAGCAATATTGCTGATAAATTCATCAATTCTTTCAAATACAACACTTGGTTTATCTGCAACGCAGTCATTGCAAATAATGCGCAAAACATTATTTCTTGGAAATAATACAATCCAGGTTGTTCCTGTTTCAAATTCAAACCAGAGCATTAAAGATGCTGAAAATATAATTGAAAAAGGCAGTTATAAAACAATTATTTTAAGCAGCAACCTGAATCAAAGCCTGATAAATTACTTGTCTTCAAAAAATTATACACTAAATCTAGAAAGCATTCAAAATATGACGCCGCAATACGCATCCATTAATATAAACCAGACAATAATAAATACATGGCCTGCTGTTGGCTTATTATCAGCCCCTTTATTAAACCCGTCAATTACAAATGGGAGCATAAGCGACAGTTATGAAATATCTGGATCAGCGCCTGTTTCAATTCCAAAATCCCAGCAGGCAACTTATGCCCAGCAGCAAGCAAAAACAATTTCAAGCATTTTGACTGGCGGCGCATTGCCAGTTCCAATATTCTATGAATCACAGCAAACAGTGCCACCAACATTAGGAAAGCATTTTCTTTTTTACAGCATTATTGCACTGATTGTTGCTGTTCTCCTCATTTCAGTGTTTATAGTTATAAGATATGTCAAACCATTCCTTATTATCCCTATTTTACTAATAACATTACTAGAATTATTCATAATTGTTTCTGTTATCGGCTTAATAGGAACAATTGACTTGTCTGCAATTGCAGGAATGATTGCAGTTGTTGGAACTGGAGTTGATGCCCAGATTATTATAACAGATGAATTATTAGCAAAGGGGAGCGAAAAGCAACACATGCATATAATTCTTGGAAATGCATTTTATATTGTCTATTCTGACGCAATACTCCTTATAATTGCAATGCTGCCTTTATTTTTTTCAACTTCCCTGGTTACTATGATTGGTTTTTCAGAATCAGCAATACTGGGCGCAATTCTTGGTGTGTTAATAACAAGACCTGCATATAGCGCAATCCTAAGCAGGCATTTTGGGTAATTTTGCAAATTAATCATTTCTGTATTTTATAAGTGTATTTTGCAATTAATCAAAATGAACGAAAAAATTTAATTAAAAAATCAAAAAATGGTGTTATTATAAAATACTGCCCAACATGTAATAGAAATAGCAATGAATTCAAATTTATCGGAGATTTTTGCGAAATCTGTTCAACTAAAAAAATCCTGGAAACTATTCCTGATTCAATTGAAATTAATCAGTGCAAAGACTGCAAAAAAATCAAGACAAATCTTGGCTATTATGAATTCAATAAAGCCTCATTAGTTGCTTTATTGTCAAAAATTGTCAAAAATAGTTCAGTAAAAATATTAAATTTTGATCAGGACAAAAAAACAATACTGGCAAGATTTACAATCCATAAGGATCAGGACAAATTAGTATTTGAAAAACAGTTTTCATACAAAATCAAGAATTTAATGTGCCAGCAATGTTATTGGAGGCATTCAGGGTATTATGAAGCAATTGTTCAATTGCGCATTGATTCTGACAATATGCAACAAAACAAGCAGGATAAAATTGAAAGAATACTTAAAAGCCTAACTAATTTCATAATCAATAATAATGGTTTTATAGCAAGGATTGATAAAGAAAAATTTGGATATGATATTTATACCAGCAATAAAATAGAAACAGCAAGATATTTTGCAATAAAAAAGTATAAACCAAAAGTTTCATTTACTTTATATGGATTAAAAAACGGAAAAAGAGTATATAGAAATACATATCTGCTTAAAATTTAATTTATAATGTTTTAGTAAAATTCAAAAGTAAGACAAAAAAGATAATATGATAGTACTTGGCATTGAAACTAGCGCACACACGATTGGAATAGGAATCGTGGAAAACAACAAAATACTTGCAAACTCCAAAAAAATGTTTCCTATTAAAGATAAGGGAATTATTCCTGCAAAAGTTGCTGAATTTCATGCACAAAACATCCATAAAGTAATAAAAAATGCATTAAATACTGCAAATATCAAAATCACTGACATTGATGCTGTTAGCTATACAAAAGGTCCTGGTATTGGCTCATGTTTGAGAATTGGGCAAATCGCAGCAAAAACAATTTCCAAACAATTCAATAAACAAATATTTCCAGTAAACCATTCTCTGGCCCATATTGAAATAACAAAAACATTGTTTAATTTGAAAGATCCGCTTGTTGTTTATTTAAGCGGCGGAAATTCCCAGATTCTTGCACTAAAACAACTACCATTCAAACACTATCATATTTATGGCGAAACATTTGATATTGGAATTGGAAATGCGCTTGATAATTTTGCAAGGGCTGCAAAATTAATTCCTTCATGGGGTTCAAGTGTTGCAAAAATAGCAGAAAATGGAAGATATATAAAAATGCCATATAATGTAAAAGGCATGGATTTTAATTTTACTGGAATTTTAAAATACTCAATAGAACTTTTAAATAAAAATAATATTTCAGACATAGCATATTCATTCCAAGAAACAATGTTCTCAATGATATGCGAGGCAAGCGAAAGAGCTCTTTTTCTGCTCAATAAAAAAGAGCTTATTCTTTGCGGAGGAGTTGCACAAAGCAAAAGATTGCAGGAAATGATGAATATTATTTCAAAATCCCATAATACAAAATTTTGTGTTGCAAGCAATGAATTCAATGCGGATAATGGGGCAATGATCGCTATTGTCGGCGAAAAAATGCTGGAACAAAATATTTCATATAATTTGAATGAAGCAACAATAGACCAAAAATTCAGAATTGATAAATGCGAGGTTAAATGGTAAATCAAAAAAAGGAATGCAAAAAAAGGAATGCAAAAAAAATAAATGAAGGCGCAGAATCAGTAATCTATTCTGCTACTTTTTTAGGCACTGATTCAATTATAAAAGACAGGATTGCAAAACAGTATCGTGAAAAAGCTCTTGACAAATTATTAAGATATCAGAGAACAAAAAAAGAAGCGAAAATACTATCAATTGCTTCATCAATAATAAATGCGCCGAAGCTGTTATTTATTGAGAAATATAGAATTTTTATAGAAAAATTAAATGGCAAAAATCTAAACAAAATTCTTGAATTTGTTGAAAATAGCAATAAAAATAGCAGTCAGAATAATAGATTAAAAAACAGCATCAATTTAAATGCAGTTTTTAAAAAGATCGGAAAATCTATTGCAATTTTGCATAATAATAATATTGTCCATGGCGATTTCACCCCGGCAAATATAATTGTAAATAATAATGAGGTTTTTGTTATTGATTTTGGCCTATCTGATATTTCTAGCATGATTGAAGACAAAGCAATTGATATATTATTAATGAAGCGTGCAATTGATGCAGATTACTATAATATTTTTATTAATTCTTATAAGCAAAATGCAAACGATGCCTTATTTATAATTAAGAGGCTGGAAAAAATAGAAAAACGGGGAAGATATCAGGAAAGAACTCTGATTAATATTAATTAATAAAATTATGGATTATATAATGGAAATATTTTAAAAAAAATAAAACACAATACTTTATAATT
>JAJZMY010000030.1:21510-39746 GCA_021848125.1 Microcaldota archaeon | reverse complement strand
AAGCAAGAATAATTGCAGTTAAATTTAAGACTGTTCCGGATTCTACACTTCTGAAAAGAGTGCTTAAAGCTGACCCTTTTGTACAGAATGCATATATGGCTATAGGTGACTTTGACTTGATAATGCATGTAATAGCATCTAATGAGATTGAATATAGTCATTGGGAATATAAATTTAGAATAGGATTTAGTCGCTATAAACCAAGGGTAAAGACATCTTCAATCAATCACATTGTTGAAGGTTTTCTTCCTATTCAGGGCAAATTGTTATTTAAAACGAGTAAATTAAGCATTATTGAAAAAAGAATTTTAGCAGAGTTGATTGAAAATTCAAGAATAAAATTAAAAGATTTAATTAAAAAAACAAAGATCTCACAAATGAAAGTAATATATACAATAAAGAAACTGCAAGAAAAAAATATAATAAGGCAATTTACTACAACTGTGCAGAACCCTAATAAAAGGATATTTTCATTTTATTCGGTAACTACAACACCAACTAAGGACCACCACCCTACTCTTCTTTTAAAACTTCTAAAAAAAATAATTAATGAGGAAAGTAACAGCAACATTACTACTGATTATTCAGTAGTCTGTGAAACATCAGGTTTTTTTGATACTATTCAGTTCTGCAATTTTAAAGATGGGGTTGCTTTTGATGAAAGGGGTCCGAAATTTTTAAAGGAGATTTTGGAAATAGAAGAACCTATTGTTGAGCACTGCATACTTACAGAATTAATTTCGGGTCAATGGCCATTTAACAGCAATAACTACATGAAATGGCGGAAAGAAATAGAAGCAGAGGAAAAAAATCCAATCAAGTTTGAAATCTATTAAATTTAAATATTAAACAGTGACATAAATGAAGGAAAAAATAATAAAAGATGGAAAAGAAAAGAAGTTTAATGAATTATGGAAAGAGTCAAAAAAAGAGATATTTAGACTACAGTTACTCAATACCTATAGAGTTGATGATGAAAAAAAACTTTTTGAGGATTATAAAAAAGGAAAACATATTGATCTTAGCAAGGATGGTGAATTTAATAACTGGCTACACATGATACAGACCAAAAAAAATCAAGGAGTACGAATAATAGATCTTGAAATTGTAGAGTTACCTTTAAATAAATATAATCTATTTGGAATTGATTTATTTTTATCTAAAACGAATAAAATTGGGCAAGAAACATTATATATTGAAAGAAAGAATGCACGTAAATTAATTTCAGGATTCAAAGATTACTGGATGTTTGATTCAAAAGCAATAATACCTATGAATTATAATAAATATGGCTATTTTTTAAATATGGATAGAGTGATACAAGACAAGAAAGAACTGGCAAAATACATTGAATTGAAAAATAATCTCCTTAAAATAGCAATACCAATGAAGAAGTTTTTAAGAAATAATAAAATTAAATAATATTTATAGTGATAATATGGAAAAATTAATCTATGATATGGAAGAATGTAGAGCAGGACATAATTGCCCGAAGTTTGTAATAAATAAAAAAACTAAAATTGTTAGTTTAATAGATAAAAAAGGTAACAGGTCAGAAATGAACATTAAGCATTTCAACAAATTTATCAAGGCTGTTAAAAATAATGAAATAAAAGAGATAAAATTATAGGTATAAATTAAAAAACATATTATATGCAATTGCAGGTAAGCGTCATTGCTTTACAGTAGTTCTGAATTAATTTTTTAAAAATTAATAATTCAACAAAACAGGAATTAAAAAGAAATATCAATTCTCTGATATTGAAAATAAATAATAAATACAGCGTCTGAAAAAATAAAACAAAATATTTAATATTAAAAATTAAATAAATAATATATTTTATAAATATATAATTTAATAAATAAACATTAAAATATTGAAATTGCTAATTTAGGCAATAAAAATTAAATAATTAATAAAAGTTAGAATACTATGAATTTTATTATCCCAAATAATGTTAATTTAAGCAGAATAAGAGGACTCATAAAATTAATAAAACAAAATAATGGTTCAATGCTGATATCAGAATTATCTGATCAGTCTGAAGAAGAAATAGATGACCTAATTCCAATTATAAACATGTGTAAATTCTTAAATTTAATAAAAATAAAAAAAGATGAAATACAATTAAATGAATTGGGAAAGAAATTAAATTATAAGGATTATATTAATCTGGTTAAAGAAAGAATAAGAGAGGCAGAGCCGATAAAATCAGTACTGGAATTTTTAAATAATAATATAAAGTCAACTGATGAAATTATTGCTGATTTAAATAAGAAGGAAATAAAAATATATAATGAGGAAAAAAAATCTGAATTAAAAAAAATACTAATTGACTGGGCTGTAAGAACCAAATTAATTGCTTATAATACGCAAAAAGACGAATGGCATATTATTAATTATGAAAAATAAAGATTGGATTAAAATATTTATATAGCCTTAACAGATTTTTAGAATTATAAAATGAAAAATATGTCTAATAATAATTCGCTGATAAAAAAATTGATTTTCAAATTGATCAAAAAACATATCTTAGGCTCAACACTAAATTCTGCAGTAAAGAATATCAGGGAATTAAATTCAAGAGGATTTAACACAACAATAACTTTTTTAAATGATTATGTAACAGATTCATCAAAAGCAAGGTATAATATTAATACTTATATGCAGTTATTAAGACAGATATCAAAATTTAATTTAAATATATCAGTATCATTAAGGCTGTCCCAAATTGGATATAATATTGACCGCAATTTATTAAAAGGCCTTGAAGAAATAATTGAATTGTCAAATAAACTTAAGGTAAATTTATGGTTAGAGGCAGGTTATAATATTGATATAAATTCTTTAATTAAAATTTATAAAAAATATAAGCCAAAATCAAAATACCTCGGCATTGAGATTCCAATACAATTTAAAAAAATAGAGAATTATTTTGACAATACAGATAAAGTAAAATTGTCAATATATAAAAATATTTCAAATATACCAATAGACAAGGACATGATGCAGAAACCAGCAGCATTAACCAAATCAGAGAGTAAAATACAAAAAACAAACCAGAGCAAAAAAGAAAAACCAGGCCATATGCAAATTGCAGAAAGTATTAATACAATAAAAAAATTAAGCAATAAAGGTCTGAAATTAACATTATTTATTCATAATTTAGGGCTTGCCACAAAAATATTTAAAGACATAAAAGAAAATGAATATAGAAAGAATTTAATATTTGAGTTGCCATTAGATAATTACAGCAAAAAAAGATTTAAAATGATAAAAATGAATAAAATAAGCATATACGCGCCATATGGAAAGGATTTAATCCCTTATGCAGTGGATAGGCTTGTAGACGGATACATAAAAGATATTGCAATAACAATCTTGAATGGAAGATACACTAAATATAACAAACCGATGAATATTTATGAAAAATAAAAAAATAGCAAAAATAGAACAAAATAATAATGAAGAAAATAATAAAAATGGCAAAAAATTAATATATTTAATAACAGGCGCAACAAGCGGACTGGGCGTTGAATTAATAAAAAAATTGATCAAAGAGAATTGCCAGATAAGAGTCATTGTCAAGGATAATTTTTTGCTGAATCCAGAATGGAGAAAATTGCCGAGTGGAGTTATTCCCTTTGTTGTTGATCTGAATGTTTTAAGCGATAAATCCTCGAAAATACTGCGTGATGCATGCAAAAATGTTGATATTGTCATTCATATTGCTGGCGCATCTTACAATTCAAAATTCACTTTTAATCAGCTGATAGAAAGAAATGTTTTGGCAACTGAAAAAGTTCTAAAAACAATTATAGAAGTAAATAAGAAAAAAAACATTCAATTTATATTTACAAGCAGTGTCACTGTTTATGGTTACAGATATGGGGAGCAGAAGATTACAGAAGAAACTGAATTGCATCCATCAAGTCATTATTCTGAAACAAAATTAATGGCAGAAGAGGTAATAAAATCATTTGCAGACGTAAATCCAGATATAAAATATACAATATTAAGACTTGCGACGTTTTATGGCCCGGCATATGAAGACCCTTCATTTTTCAAGGTTTTCAAGCTTATTGAAGAAAAAAGAATGTATTATTTGGGCACAATGCATAATCATTTAACCTTTATCCATGTTAGTGATGTAGTTGATGCGATTTTAAAAGTTATAGACAATAAAAAAGCATACAATAAAATATATAATGTTACTGACGGTGTTGCATACACCTCGAAATACTTGTTTGATGTGATTGCAAAACAATTAAATGTGCCTCCGCCAAACAAAAAAATAAATCTTGGAATTGCAAAATTTGTCGTGAAATTATTCAATATTAATTATGATGAATTTGAATTTTTGGCAAGCGACAGGATTATAGACATCAGCAAAATAAAAAAAGAAATCGGATTTTCGCCATCCAGAAAATTAGACAAAGAAGGTTTGGAGATGATTGAGGATTATTTAAAAATCAAAAATAAAATTAAAGTATAGTGCAGTTTAAATGGCAATGAAAATAGGAAAAGTAGAATCATATATTAATGATATGCTTAGTTCTAAAGGTGCGCTGTTATTTTCTTTAATTGATCCGCTGGATTATAAAACAGAAAAAGATGCAGTTGAAACTGCAAAATCAGTTGCAAAAGCTGGAGCTGATATTGTCTTGATTGGCGGAAGCATTGGAGCCCAGGGTGAATTGCTGGACAATGTTACTGCTGAAATAAAAGAGAGCATTGATGTTCCAATCATACTGTTTCCAGGAAACATTGCAACAATAACAAAATATGCTGATGCAATTTATTTCATGTCATTGCTAAATGCAAGGAACCCGTACTGGATAACCCAGGCCCAGACACTGTCAGCGCCATTAATAAAACAATTGAATATTGAACCCTTGCCAGTTGGCTATATTGTTGTTAATCCAGGTGGGACTGTTGGATGGGTGGGGGATGTCAATATAGTTCCTAGAGAAAAGCCAAAAATAGCAGTTGCATTGGCACTAGCAGGCGAATACTTGGGCAACAGATTTATAATTACAGACGTAGGGTCAAATCCAAAGCTTCTGAATTCAGATCATGTTCCAAATGAAATGATAAGGGCAGTAAAAGAAAGCATAAATGTTCCGTATATTGTTGCTGGCGGAATTACAAATATTAAAGAAGTAAAAGAAGTTTATTCAAGCGGCGCAGACATAGCGCAGATAGGAACTGCATTCGAATTAGGAAAAGCGTATAAAAAAGCATCTCTTTTTGCAAAAATAGCAAAAGAAGAGGGATTAAAAAAACTAAAAAAATAAATTTTTCAATTTTTGTCAAGTTGCATTTTTTGGCTATTTTAAAAAAAGATGGCATGAAACAAATTATAAACAAACAGTTAATATTAAAGGCATTATATCAGTGCATTGATCCTGAACTAAATATAAATATAGTTGATATTGGGTTAATTTACAGTATAAAAATGGATAAAAAAAATAATGTTGAATTGGAAATGACAATGACTTCTCCAATGTGCCCTGCTATTTCAATGATTCTTTCCCAAATTCAGGATAAAATTGAATCTATTAAGGGGATTGGAAAATTAAGGGTAAATCTTGTATGGGATCCTTTATGGAATCCTGATATGATGAAAAAAGAATTGAAATTCAAATTAAATAAAATTGTATAATGCATTATTTATCTAAACATTGCTGCGAATTAATCGAAGATTTTATAAATTTTTAAGAATAATATAAAATACGATTTTTAGTGATTCTATGAAATTTTTAATTAACGGTCATATTAAAAAAGGGACAAAATTTGAAATGGAAATTGATGCAAACAGCAGATCACATGCAATTGAATTATTATATACTAGATTTGGCAGCAAGCAGGGCCTGAAAAAAATAAATATAAATATAAATGAAATAAAAGAGATGAATTAATGAGCAGCAATGAAAATAATATGCATGATGGAGACATTAATGATTTAATTGAAAAAAGCAAATCGCATGAGCAGCTTCAATATCTATATAACATCTATGAAACACAATATAATGAAACAATTCAGAATATAAACAATTACAGCAAAATAATAACAGAGCTATTAAATTCAATAAAAATTCTAGAAAATAATGAATCAATTGGGAATAATGATGTTTTTATAAATATGGGCAATAGCATTTATGCAAATGCCAAAATAGAAAAAATGGATAAGATACTAGTTGATGCCGGCTCGCATTATATTTTGGAAAAAAATATTGATGAAGCAAAAGCATTTATAAATTTGAAACTAAAGAAATTTGAAAAAACAATCGAGATATTTAATAAAAATAAAACTGAAATTAGAGATATTTTATTTAAAATCTCTTATAAATTGTCAATGATCAGCGTAGATCAAAATCATAAACATTAATATTGCATTAATATTTTATTAAATTAATATATTATTAATACACGTGCTTCTTATTTTTTATAATGGAATAGCAATTTGATTTTATGTTTGAAGGCCTTAAAAATAAAATTTCAGGGGTAATAAAAGGGTTTGTAAAAAAAGAGGAAAAGGAAATAGAAGAAAAAGAAGAAATTTTAGAAGAAAAACAGGAAAGCAATGAAAAGAAAGAAGAGCAGGATAAAATCAGCAATGAGGATAAAAATAACACCAAACATAATGAAGAACAGGAAAGCAAGAAAAAAGAAGAAAATGATAAAAAAAATAAAGAAGAGGATAATAAAGCAGGGAGTGTTGGTGTTGCAATTGATAACAAACAGACAAAAAAAGATTTTAAATTAAATTTGTCCTTAAATACTAAAATAAAAAAAGTATTCTTGAATAATATTAAATTGAATGATTCAGACATAAATCAATTGCTGGATAATTTAAAAATGTCTTTATTGCAATCTGATGTTTCATATCCAACTGCTGATAAGTTTATTGAAAGCCTGGATACCAGACTAAAAAATACTGCTTTTAATAGCAAAAATATAAGCCAGCAGGTAACAGAACAGGTAAGATTTTCACTGCTTGAAATTCTTAATAAAAACATAAAAAATTATATTGATTTATTTGCACTGATAAACAAAAAAATAAAAGAAAGAGAAACACCGGTTAAAATTTTATTTATCGGACCAAATGGAACTGGAAAAACAACAACTATTGCTAAAATTGCATATAATTTAAAGCAAAAAAATATTTCAAGCGTGCTATCAGCAAGCGATACATTCAGAGCAGCTGCAATTGAGCAAACAGAATACCATGCGAATAAAGTTGGGGTGCCTGTAATAAAAAGCAGGTATGGCGCTGATCCTGCAAGCGTTGCATTTGATGCAATTAATTATGCAAAAGCACATAATATTAGTGCAGTCTTGATTGACAGCGCTGGAAGACAAGAAACAAACAAAAACCTGATTAATGAAATGATGAAAATAGTAAGAGTAACAAAGCCTGACATTACAATATATGTCGGGGAAAGCATATCTGGGCATATTATTGCAGATCAGATTAATGAATTTTCCAAATTCATAAAAATAGACGGAATTATTTTGACAAAACTTGACTGCGATGCAAAAGGCGGAAATGCAATATCAATTGCATATGACACAGATATACCTATTTTATTTATTGGGACTGGCGAGGCGTATAATGCATTAATTAATTATAATCCAGACTCTATTGCAAATTCCATTTTATAGTCTTCTGCATTTTTTACAAATATATTAAATTTTGTTTGCTGCTATTTTAATGAGATTCATTGTTGCCTGTGGCGAACCGTTTATATATATTATTGTACCATTAGGCGCGATTAAATAATATAAATCTAAATATGCTTTTGGATCATAAATTTTACTCATATTATAACTAGCATAACCAGGAATTATTAATTCTGATTTAGATTTGTTGCTTATGCTAAAATTTATAAAGGAATTTATTGACGGTCCGCTGAAATTGAGATTATTGTAAAGTTCGAGTTCAATTATTTTTATTCCTTTATTTGAAAAAAATGATGCATTGTCTGCCAATGCTTTTGTCCCCTGGCTGCATGAGCTGCACCACGTAGCAACAAAATAAACAAGTACTGGCTTTCCAGAATAATTAGAAATGCTTTGAACTTGATTATTTGATAAAAAGAAATCAGTATTTGGAGCTGCATTGCCAATTTTTAACAGTGATGGCGCAGTAGAATTACTGCGGAAATGCAGAAAAAACAAAAAAATTATTATTGCTATGCTGATAAAAACAGCAATTAAAATATGTTTTGGCTTCATTATATTACCTACAACATGCATTAAATATTTTATTGGAAATTGCATAAATGCTTATTATCATTAGGCCTATTGATAATAATATGAAAAATATCCAGGTATTTGCAAAAAAACCCTGAATTTTTCCGCTCAGATTAAATAATAGAAGAGTTGATGCGCCAAAAAAAGAGAGAATAAAAGGGATAATTGGGGTGCAGCAAAGTAATTGGCTTATTGTTCCGATTAACAGGCCAATGATTCCAGGATTTTTTATGTTTTTATTAATATACATTCTTTTTGTAATATAAATATACATTGTTGATGAGATTGAAAATAAAACCCCCAATACAATTATTCCTGTTAATTCTATTATATAGCCTAATTCAAATGATCCGAATAAAACAAAACTTTCATGAAATGCATTTAATAAAAAAATATATGCAAAAATAATTGCAAGCGCGATTATTGAAAATAAAATAAAATATTTTTTATTTTTAAAAATCAATTGCATTGCCTGTTTTATTGCCATAATATCAGATTGTGCAGCAGCTTAATTTGCTAATATCCTGGTAAAAGTTCTGGGATGCTAATTTAATTGCCTCGCTTAATGTTGGAAATACATGCACTGTATCAATTATATCATCTATCTTAAGCTTGAACTTGACTGCAAGAGCTGCTTCTGCTATTAAATCAGCAGCATTTCTTGACAAGATACTTACACCGAGGATTTGTTTTGTATTATTATTTATCACTATTTTTATTAAGCCTCTTTCATCACCTATTATAGTTGCTTTGGGGATCATTGAAAATAAAATTGTATTACAACTGCATTTTATTCCTTTTCCATTGACTTGCTCGTCTGTCAGTCCGACTTTTGCTGCTTCAGGCATTGTGAATATTGCAAATGGTATTTCATTGAAGTTTATTGATTTGTTTGCATTTTTAAATATATTTTGGGTTGCAAGATTCCCTTGCTTTGCCGCAACTGTCTCAAGCATTGGTTCTCCAGTGACATCACCTGCAGCATATATTCCCTTAACATTTGTTTCCATTTTATTATTGATTTTTATAAAATTTTGCTTGCCTAGTATTATGCCTGGGTTTTCTAAATGTAATTTTTCTATATTTGGCTTTCTGCCGGTAGCAAAAAGTATTTCATCTGCAGTAAATAACTTATCAGCTCCATTGACTCTTGCTTTAATATATTTTTTCAACTGTTTTTCTCCAATTTCTTTGAGTTCTACATTAGTATTTATCTCAATTCCATCTTGTTTTAAATACTGTGTTAGATAATTGATAATTTCTGGCTCCCATGCAGGTATTATTGAACTGCTTCTTTGCAATAATGTTACTTTTACTCCGAAATTTGAAAACATCTGTGCAAATTCAAGCCCAAGAGCTCTTCCGCCGACAACAATAAGCGATTTTGGAAGATGTTTAATAGAAAGGGCTTCTTCATTAGTCAAATATTTTACATTTTCAATCCCAGCCAGATTCGGAACCATGGATCTTGCGCCAGTTGCAATTAATATACTTTTTGAATATAGTTCTTTATTTCCTGCAATAACTGTATTTTTGTCTTTAAATGAAGCGAATTCATTAATATACGTCACGTGCTTTAAATTTTTCAATACTTCAGTATATTTTTGGGCTCTGAACTCATTTACAATTTCATCTTTTTGCATAATAATTTTTTGAAAATTTATATCTTCTACTTTTGCTTTAACTCCTGAATATTTTGAATTTTTAATATTTTTTATAAATTCGCCGACAGATATGAGCCTTTTGCTTGGAACGCAGCCAACATTAACGCATGTGCCTCCCAGCAATGCGCCAGGCGTTTCATTTTTGCCTATCATTGCAGTATTTATTTTCATTGAATCTGCTTTTATTGCTGCAGAAAAAGCAGCAGCCCCATGACCTATTATTATATAATCAAATCTTTCCATTTTTATCAAGTCTTTGTCTTTTAATTACAATTCCGGAATCTGAAATTATATTGCATGCAAGTATATGTTTTTTATACCCAATAATGTAATTATAGATTGCATTTATTATTGGTTTCATTTCTTTGTTAATAGAATATATGCGCATTTTGCCATTTATTTTCTTGCTGACAAATCCGCAATTGAGCAGGCATTGCAAGTTATGGGATATATCAGATTGCTCGCAATTCATTGCATTCTGCAACTCAAATACACTCATTGGCTTATTCATGAGAAATAGCATTATTTTAAAGCGCTTTATATTTCCAAATGCATCAAAAAAAAGTTTTATTATTCTGTCATTTATAATATTATGTCCTGTATTTGTCATATGATTATTTTATCATATAATTATTTAAGTCTTTTGATGAACTTTGCAGTTTTCAGGTTGCTGTAACATTTACTTGAAAATTTGCGCCATTATTTCCAATGATTCTCAATACATAAGTCTGATTGTTCAGCAGTTTTATTGCTAATGGACTGTTTCCTATTTGTATTTTTGAATCAAATGTAAATGTTTTTGACTGGTTTGCCTGCAGTGTATATCCTATTGCAGACCATTTTGAGAAATTACTGTAATCTGATTCATTTACATTGAATTGGTGTGATGCTTGCTCAGACACTGACAAATTTTGGGAAATTAATGAATTTGAATTTATAGAATTATTAATTGAATTTGTTGCTGATGAATTATTTGATATTGAAATATTTTGGGAAACTAATGAATTTGCTGAAAGACCTGATGATGAATTATTAACAGGTAATTGAGGACTTGGGCTGCTTAATCCATTAACTTTCATGAAAGGCAGTGAAAGAGATCCATTTTGCAAAATAATAAAATTCAGCATATTATGGTAATTGTCATTAAACTTGGTTACATTATCCATTATATTTTTAAAACTGGAAATATTAAAATTATGCATATCGCCAATTACTGATAAATTAGTTTTATTTGAAATTATTCCTAGGATTTTCTGCTTGCTTGACTGGTTCAGATGGGATAAATATGTGCTTAATTGTGAAGTTATACTTGTTAAATTCCAGTTTTTGTTGTTGTTTTTCAGATATTCCAATGCATCTGAAACCTGATTTCTTGTGTTATTTGATATTGGCAGGGCATTTGAATTAATAATTGATGATGTAATATTATTTACCATATTAGTGATATTTTTATTTCCCATAATCTCAGAAACATTACTTATTACTGATTTGCCAATACTAGTAACATTATTAACTAAGCCCTTGCTTAATCCTGTTGGCTGCATATTTACTTTTCCACGGATATTTGCATTGAACGCATGCGGATTTTGAAGCTGCATATAGCCATTAATAAACAAATTGCGCAATACAACAGAGGCGTTTCCATTATTTTTCACTGTTACTGAAATATTTGTTATATTATTACTTGACGAAATAAATGCATTTGTGATTGAGATGTTTGGCTTTGAATTTTCAATTTCATGTTTTATTGCAGGATGCATTGGAATTTTTGCACCGATTGCCCTGTTCGTCGCATTAATTGAATAATTGCTTACAACAACTGCTCTTGCAGATGGAACTAGAATAAATAATGTCTGGTTTGCAGAATAAATTTGGACAACTGAAGAAACCAGATCAATAAGCGATAAATTATAACTTGAATTTAAATTTTTATTGAATTTAATTAATATTTTATTTCCAGGAACAGTAATATTGTATGTTTTATTATTTATTGTTATTTGTGCATTTGAAATATTTAATCTAATCATATCAAATGTCATGTTTTTTGGAAACTTTGCAACTCCTATTGTTTGTGTCAAATTTGTCAAATTATAAATATTAATGCTTCCACTGTAATTTAAATTCACAAATCCAGTGCTATTTGATTTGCCTGTTTCATGCAGTGCAATATTAGAATAATTTAATATTAATGATTGGGTGCCATTTGGAAATTGTGGCGGATCAGTCAATTGAATCAAAGAAGTTGCATATGAAATATTAGATATTGGTTTAATTGAAGTGCTTGTTATCAGAGAGGGTGAAGGCGTAAAAGCAAGCTTTGAAATAAAATATACCAAGCCAATTAAAACCAGAATTCCAATAATATAATAAATTATTTTATTCATAATATCAAAATATTAATGACAGGCTAAATTTAAATATTTTTGCTATAAATTGATTTTAGCAGGCACCATTGTGGTGCTTGGGTTGCTGTGCCTAGCGGACCTGCTTCAACTTCTCAATAACTTCATCCCAGTTTGGGCGTTTTTGTGCAGGTATATATGCATTTGCAGTCTTCGGAACGTTTGTATTTGAAAGCGCCTCAGCGAACTTTGTCTTGTTTTTTATCTTGAATTCATGTGGGTGCAGCTCATGCAGCCAGTATAAATCATAGATGTCTTTCCACTCCCTCCTTTCTTCAAATGCTGATTCCTTCTGGTGATTGAGTTCTCTGAAATTGTACATTGGCACGATTTTTGATACAGGTATAAAATCAGATGCTGCTCGCCTCTTTTCTATTTTGTTTTTTATTCCAAATGAGATGTCAAGTCTGACTACATCTCTGATGCTATCAAATTTATAAGCCATCAAAAAGCCAATTGAATGTTTTGTGAAAAATTCCTTCTTGATTCCCCATCCAGTCTGGCTGATATGTTTTTTAACATCGCGCTCATCTAGATCAGTGTCATAATCGAGATCATCAGAAAACCGCTGGTGGCCACTCAAATAGCCTTTATTTATGGCTGTGCCGCCCTTCAGTACAAAATTTTCCACTCCAATGGATTCCATAAGCTCAAAAAGAAAGGCCTCTTTGACCACGAAATTCAAGCTTAGTCCATCTCTTGCTGCGTAATCCCGCAACTCGTCGATTTTAAATGCTATTGTTGCCACCATGACAGAATCACCTCTTTGCCTATGTTGTCTATAATTTTCCATTCTGGTACATATGTGCCGCTGCGTTTCCCACTAAGATATGCGTTTGCTTTTATTTTTTTCCTGCAGAATGAGAGTAATTTTGACTTTTCCTTGTCAAGTTTTGGGAGAAGGGACAGGAGATAACCAAGCCTTTGAAAGGATGCAGAGTTTTCTGCGCCGCATAGCCGAATCAGCTTGCCAGAATTTATGTCTGCGTAGTACAGTACCTTTGCAAGCATTGCAAAATTTGTTAATGATAAGTGCATTAGGGAATCGCTGATTGCTTTCTCAACCGAAGCAAGCGGATAATCACCTTTCTCGATACCAGCATAATTATGTGCCTTGAAGTAAATGAATTCCATATTCCCCATCTGCACTGATTTCCTAACATTAGATGCAACAAAAACTGTAAACGGAAATTCTTCAATCAGTTGGTGGAGATAAAAAGATGTAGAAAGAGAGATATAGCCCTGGTGCAGTTGGCATGCTATCCAGAACATGTCTGCATTTTTTGAAACATATGTGCCTTTAATCGGGTTGTATATTTCGCCAGCTTTGACCAGTCTGTTGAGCGTGACCCTCAATGAGTTCTCAGAAGTTAACGAAAGGCTAGCTAGAAGAGGGAAGTAGGTCAGCTTTGCTGAATCGATGTATGCCTTTATCCTTGTTGTTAATTTCATAGTATATTAACTAAATGTTAATATATAAATACTTTTGCAAAAAAGAGCATTTTGAGACAGCATCAAAAAGATCATTATATAGAGCAATGCAAAGAATTAGTGTAAAGTTTGCCAAGGTGGCGAAGTTAAGTTCTAAACTTCTTCTTATCTTTTATTCTGAATTTAGGCGCGTATAGCTCATGCATCTGATATAGGTTGTAAAGGTCTTTCCAATGAATAGCAGAAAGTCCGCAATTTTCAATACATTATTTTTTCCACTTATTTTGAATAGGCATCAGTGAATTACTAGGAATATAAAAAGAAAAATATTTCCAAACCCCAAACCCAAAACCAGGCCTAGAAATATCATTGATGCAAATGGGATTGGCTCTTTATAAACTGGCAGCTTTTCCTTGAAATGCTTTTGCTTCATTTCTTTTATTAATTGCTTTGTTATGAGCCTATTGAAATGCTTGAATTTCTTCTTTAAATTTCTTGCTTCCTGGTCATTTATCAAATTCATTGCTATTAACTCATCTTCTTCAAATGCATTTACATTAACATAGCTTATCATTGTATTTGTTATTGGCATTTCAAACAGGATCATTATTACTGAAAAAATTGCAATTAGAATTATAATCAAAAAACTTGTCTTAAATCCGAATAAAATTACAAGGAACATTATAAAAGCAAAATAAGAAATTGCAATTAATCCTGCTTTTAATGCCTGTTTTTTTGTCACTGATTTTAAAATCGGCTTTTTTATGTTTATTTTATATTTAATTAAGTAAAATATAGGTATTAAAACAATTGCAACAAGGCCTGAATTTAATAAAACTGATACTATAAAAGGAATGTTGAATTGTGGCATATTATAAAAAAATGAGTTTTTTAGAAATGGAAATATTAATGATAAAGATGCCAATTCAAATATGTCTCCTAAACCAAGAATTCCAATTTTATAAAGTATATAGCCAAAACTAATTATTGCAACTGCTATTAGGCTGCTTGTTATAATAGTATGTAAATTTAAGTATAATAAAGTTAATAAAACACCATATCCTAAAAATGAATAAACAGCAAGAGACGGAATGTTTCTTTTATTGAATATGTCGAATATCAGATAAATAAAGCCTATTATTACCAAGCTTATAATTCTTAAAAAATATAATTCCATAATATCACAAATATTTGTCAATTTGCGCTGCTGTTAATGCAGCAGGATTAATTACCTCAATATTCATATTTAAATTACTAAGATGTGCTTCAACCTCGCTGTTTGGTGCAATTACAACTATTTTTGCCTTTGGCGCAATTGACTTTATAACTAATACAGTATAAATTATTTTTGAATTATCTCTAAAATCAATTACAATTAATTTTGAAGTTTTTAAATTAAATTTCAACATGTCTGATTTTGATGTTGCATCAGCAACAAATACCTTTATATCTTGTTTTCTCATTCTGTCGCTGATTGCTTTATCAGAAGTTATTAAAAAAAATTTTTTGTTTTGCTTTTTCAATAATTCTGCAAGAGAAAGATTTGTAAAATCAGTTCCGATCAAAATAATCTTGGATTTTAATAGCTTTGATTCCATATATGAAATTTCACCTGTTAATTTATTAATTCTTGAACTCATAATTTCACTTGATAATGTTGTTATACCTGTAAGAAATACTGTCAGCCCAATGCCAATTAGGATCATTACAAAAATTCTTGCTGATTGAGTTACTGGGATAATATCTCCATATCCGACAGTTGATAATGTAACAACTGTAAAATACAATGATGAAATAAATGTTGTTTTTGTGTTGAATCCATTATTATGGCTAAAAAAATAAGTGCCTATTGTCCCAAATAAAAGAATGGAGGAAATTGCAATAATATAAATTAAAATTATTAATGGTATTCTCATTTTATCTTTTTTTATTATTACTTGTTTTTTAGATTCATTTTTTAGCCTATTTATTATTATTGATAAATTGATATACTGCATATTATTATATTATTATATTATTATTCATAAATTATTTATAATTATTTTGAAATAGACTATTTAATCCAGTGTCTTTAGATGAAAAAAACAAAAAATATCAGAAAAACAAAATTAGAGCTTGAAATATTAATGCTGAAGCAAAAGTTAAAAGAAAGCAAAAATGAGATGAAAATATTAAAGAAAAATAGCAGAAAATTTGAACGCCTGGCATTGCTTGATCCGCTTACAAAAGCAGGAAACCGCAATTTGCTGAAATCTGAATTAATAAAAAACTTCGATATTGCATTGCGTGAGAATTCGGATTTCGGACTAATTTTAATTGACTTGGACAATCTTAAAATCATAAATGACAGAAAAGGTCATAATGCTGGAGATAATTTAATAAAAAATACAATAAACACATTAAAACACCGCATAAGGCAATTTGATGTTTTGTGCAGAATTGGTGGGGATGAATTTATCATTATATTGTTTAGAAGTAATTTAACAGAAACAGAAAATATCAGCAAGCAGCTTAGAGAAATTTTAAAAGAGCAGAATATTTCTGCATCTTTTGGTTATTCCAGTTTAAGAGAGGTTGCTGAAAAAAAACTAAAAGTAATTAATAAAACAGAATTCAGCAGGCTATTCAAAACACTTTATTTTAAAATTTATAAAAAAGCTGATGAACGTTTATATAAAGAAAAAAATCTTAAAAAAATCCAATAGATTTCTTGAAAATAAATATATTTTTTTTATTATTTTTAACTGCCTAACCTGATTTATAAAAATATAAATGGACTCCGCGGGATTTTCATTTCTTTAAAAGAAGTTTGTGATTGAACTTTTTAAAGCTTATTTTGAACCCGCAACCCCCTGCATGCCATGCAGATGCGCTACCATTGCGCCAGGAGCCCTAGAAAATTTATATTTATGATTTTACTCTGCTGGTGAAATGAATATTATATTTGCGCCTCTGAGCAAAATTGTGCCTAATTTTAATTTCAAAGTTCCTTCTTCTAACTCCTCTGCATCTTCTATGACTATATTCATATGCGCATCAAAAGAAGTTATTTTTCCTCTTATGTCTACTTTATTTTTTAATCTTATCAAAATTTTCTTGCCAATTACCTTATTCAATAAATCAAATGGTCTATCCTGCATAAAAACACCAAATATATTTTATTATTCTATTTTTAAAAAAATAATTATTTGTATTAACTCTTATAAACATTCACATAAATAATAAATATATACTTTTTAGACACAAACATCTTTAAATTTATTCTTTTATATATATTTGTGGTAATATGGAATATGTAAGAAATCATATTAAAAAACATGCAGTATATATTTATGGAAGAGCAATTGGCGTATCTCTTTTATTATTTTCATTGCTTGTTGCAGTAATATTAGCAACTGGATCAAATAATATTGTTACATTTAGTAGTATTGGGTCAATTTTATTTTTAATTAGCATGTTGATTGGAATTTCAATCTTAATAATCCTTATCAATGTAATCAATTCACATATATCAGTTACAAAGTTAATGAATGACAAAGAACATGCAGTTCATTCAAAAAATGTTGGATTATGGTCAATAATTTGGATTTTGGGAGTTATTGTACTTTTATTGCCTTTATGGGTTTTAAACAGGCCAGAGCAAGTTACAATATTGTTATTTAGTTTTGGTGGAATTTTGCTGCTTCTATATCTTTCAATTGGTGGTATGTTTAAACATTATTTCCATGAAATTGGATTCGGGGCTTTGGCATTGCTGATTATTTTTGCAATTAACTCATTTTATGTATTAACTGTTCCATACATTTTGGAATATTTTGTAACAATTATTTCATTAATAATTATTTTTGGAATCAGCGGGATTGCAATAATTTTCAATTCATCGCAGGCTCTTGTAAAAGATTATATTGATTTATCAAAAAAACTAGAATCCAAAAATAAAAGCCATAAATAGATATTTGATTTTCAATATTTTTTGATTTTAAAGTTTGTAGAATGATAATATGGTCAGTGAAATTGGAAAAATAATTGAGTTTGTAAGCACATCTAAAACCAGTTTTGATGATGCAGTGCGGAACGCTGTTAATGAAATATCTAAAAAAGAAAAGAACATAAGGGGCGTCGATATATTAAAAATGACAGCCAAAATCAATAAACATGGGAAAATTGAGGAATACAGAGTGAATGTTAAAATATCTGCTGAACTATAATAATTTTTATTAATTTGCATTAGTAGTTTAAGCTGAGAGCATTAAATAATAAATGATAGAATAATAATGCTGATCGGTAGAGTAATATTATCCTCAAATTTTAAACTTTCTATAAAAGTTAAAATAAGAGACATTATTAATCCTAAAAATAAATTAAAATTTAATATAAAAGAGAATAGAGATAAAACAGCAAAAAAACTAATACTGCCGATTAATGTTTTATTTTTATTATAAAATAATTTTATTTTATTTAGTCTATTGCAGGAAATAC